>JAHBXN010000011.1 GCA_019636475.1 Phycisphaerae bacterium | reverse complement strand
CTCCTGAATCTTTGCTCCGCATTCAGGGCAAGTCCCACTACTGTTGCCCCTTAATGAGTAACCACAACTTACACACACTGGCTTAATCTGGTCTATACTCAAGATCCGCCTTCGCCAGACAAAGACAGTCAACGCCAAGACAAGCGGAAAAAGTGCCAACAGTGAATATGAAACGCTAAATCGACTATGCGGATCTAAGAACACACCCAGATATTCGTGTTGCTCGATGGCAAGAAATGGGTGCCATACCCTGGCTGGATACAGCGGAGGGCGCTCCGGCTCGCCTATTTCGCCAATTAAGGTATCTGCACAGAGTGTCTCGACTGCAATTCTTGACCAGTCTTCGGCCTGTTGAGATCCGGGCTTCTTAAGCAAAACCGACACTACGCCATAACGCGACTCCAACACTGCAGCGCTTACTAATCGTACTGCGTAAGGCCGCACATAACTAATCACCCAGCCAGTACAAATCGCAAAAGATGCCAAGAGAAGCACACTGTACGAAGCACGAAAACGCTTCGGTTTACTGGCTCCGTGCCGCACTGATTCACAGACTCCGAAATTAGGCAACGAAAACAATCAATCAAAACTTACAATTATAGTGATTTCTGAGTATGTTCTTGCATGCACTGTCCGAGTCCTTACAACTCTTCGCCGATGCCCGGCAACCATTCAATGTTGCATTGCATCGCGCTTTATGAACTGCCGGATCGTTTGGGTTTTTACCTCCCGCGTTGTTGTTAGTATTCCAATAAGCGTCGGCTTCCACGGCGGCAGAAAACTGACAATCATCTATTGTTTTGTCTGGAGGACAACCGGGAGGCACGCGGCCACTCTTGCCACCAGTCCGATTGTTAATCCTAATCGTACAATCTTGCAATGCGTGCCAGAGTTCGTGTTCGACGTTCTCCTTGAATTCTTGTTGGCTCAAGCCGCCCCCGCCGCCGATCTTTCGAGCGTTTGTGCACATTTGCAGATTACGCGTTTTCCAATCGTACTGCCCCGCAGGAACTGGTTTGTCCGGGCCGGGATCCGAACATGGCGCGCAGCTCATTTCAGGCATAGGACAGTCTTCAGTGTTCTTTTCACTGAGGGCCTTATACTGTTTGTAAAACGCGCTATTCTTCACTTCTTCTAGGGCTTTGTCGCAGGCACTTTTCTCGGTTGGTTGAGAAGCGGGCTGGCTTGCAGGTTGCGTACTAGGCTGAGTGCTTTGTGCTCCCAGTGGATCAGCAAATAGCACAGGATTGGTGTGTGCGAATGCAAAAAGATTGTACCCATCAATGTACCCAGAGCTATCCCTCGTCATCCATCTTCCCGTCATGGGGTCGACAAATCGGCTGCGATGATCATTAAGGGTGAACTTCGGGTTCTCGCCGCCGATGTCGCTGCCGAACACAAAATTCGGCCGGCCCTGGAACATGTAGGGGTTGCCGATCAGGCTCCGAGCCGTTTTCACCGGCTGAGGATGCCCGCCGTCCCAGATGGCGATCTTAGCATCGTAGAGGGCTGCGTCATCCTGGTCCACTTCGCCGTCATCATCCACGTCCGCTCTCGGGTCGAACGTGCTACAACTCAGGGCATTCAAGAACGCATCCTCGTCCCCATCCTTGCTCACTATGCTGTCGCCTGACATATCGCCACGCCCGGCACACTCGCGGATAAGCGGCTCACCATACGGGTCGTACGCATAGCTCTCTAAAATGGCCCCGGTCGCATCGAGCAGCATTCGCACGTTGTACATCCGGTCGATGGCGTAGAAGTAGGACAAGTCGGCCGCGTTCGTTCCGGTCACATCATACTCGGCGTACATCATCAGCCGCTCGTCGATGTAGGAAACGCCGTGGACGTACCAGCGGAGCACGGTGGCCCCGCTGTCGGCCGCCTCCAGAATCTCGTTCACGCCATCGTAATAATACCACCGGTCGAGGTCGGGCACGCGGCCGTCGGCCACAAGAATCCGCCGGCCCAGGGCGTCGTAGTCGAAGGTGCCGGTGTTCTGCGTGTCGGGCGCGTTGCGCACAGCCGTGAGGCGGTTGAGGTGGTCGTATACCACGGGGTGCAGGGCGTCGCCGGCGACGGTGGGGAGCTTGACCTGGTTGCCGGCGGCGTTGTGGAGGGTATTCGTGTTGACGATCCCCCAGTCGTTCATGCGGTTGGCCTTGTCAAACGTGCGGTTGATCGCCGTCGCGCCCCGGTCGCTGTGGGTCAGCCAGTTGCCGAGATCGTCGAGGCTGGACCACGTCGTCGTCTGCGTCGCCACGGCGCTCCAGTCGGATGAGTCGGTCAGCGCGGCCGACGTGAGCCGGTCGAGCATGTCGTAGCCATAGGTCCGGACGGCTTCGAGTTTATCGATTTGATAGGTGTCGGTGACCTGGTCCTCCTCGGTGACGTTGAACTGCTTGTTCGACTGATATTCGTAATCATAGATGCCGACGTTTCCGAACGCAGTCTGGCTGGAATGTGTCAGCCGGTTGCCGGCCTGGGTAACCCGAAGAAGGTGATCGCGATCGAACGGCGTCTCGATGGTGACGCGATCGCTCGTCGAGATGGTGTTTATCCGCAAAGCGGTCGAGCGGATCGCCCTGAATCAACTCCATAACGAAGTAGGGTTGCTGTGCTTCGCCGTCCCCGAACACGCCGGCGTCATACACCTGAGCAATACCGGGGTGGCGCAACCGCGCCAGCACGTCGGCCTCGCGGCGGAAGCGCTCCACGGCCTGGCGCGAGGCGACGCCCGGGCGGATCATTTTCAGCGCAACAGAACGACGAGGACTGGTCTGCCGCGCTTCGTACACGACGCCCATGCCGCCCTCTCCGATAACGCGCAGGATTTCGTAAGCGCCGACGTGCTTCAGTGGGATGGCCGCCGCCGGCGCGATGAGCGAGTCGGCGCGCAGCAGGTGGCCCAGCGCGGGCTGTTCCAGGAACCCGGGGCGGTTTTGTTCGTCGGCAGTCAGCAGGGTACGGACTGCGTCGCGCAGCGGTGCGTCGCCCTGGCAGAGCCTGTCGAGCAGGCGCGTGCGCTCTCCGCGCGGGGCCTCGCAAACCGCGAAGAAAACTTCCTTGATCCGCTCGTCGTTGCTCGCCGGCGTCATGACGGATTCGCGCCATCCAAGTAGGTCTTCAGCCGGGCCTTGGCCATCCGCCACTCGAGTTGAATCGTACGTTCCGACAGGCCCATTACGGCAGCCGTGTCCTCAATGGTCATTCCGCCGAAGAATCGCAACTCCACGACTCGACTCTGACGCGGGTCCACGCGCTCCAACTCGGTCAGCGCACCGTCGAGCCGTTCAAGATCGACATCGATGTCCGACGAAGACGCCTGGGCGTCGTGGAGCGTCACCCGCTCTCCCAAACCGCCGCGTTTGAACGCCCGGCGGTCGCGCGCGTGGTTCATCAGGATCTGCCGCATGGCCTTGGCGGCCACCGAGAAGAAATGCGAGCGGCCTTCCCACTGGATGTTTTCCGACCCGACCAGCTTCAGATACGCCTCGTGTACGAGGGCGGTCGGCTGGAGCGTGTGCCCCGGACGGTCCTGCGCGAGATAGCTCGCGGCCAGCGCTCGGAGGCGCTCGTAGACCAGCGGCAGCAGGCGCTCGGCGGCCGAGCTTTCCCCGCGCCCGGCCGCCTCCAGCAGGCAGGTGATCTCGTTTCCGTCGGACTCGATCCCGCTCATGAGCGATTCTCAGTCGATCCGCCGCGTCGGACAGGTGGACACCGCAGCCCGCGAGGGCGACTCCTAATGAGGATACCGCTTCCGGCCACCGGGCTTCAAGCCGGTCGCCGCGTCTAAATCCTTTGTTTTCATCGCATTATGAGTCGAACCGGCACGAGGCAGCCCGTAGTCGGGATCGGCGGCGCCTCACGACCACTCATTTTTGTTGCGCCCTTGCGTCCCCGACCGTGTGATGGATGCGCGGCGGATTGTCGCCTGTACTGGTTTTCGAATCGATCACTTACGAGCCACGCGGAGGATGACAATTGAACACGAAACAGGTTGTCTGGATGTTGGTATTTGCAGCGACGTGGGCCTTCGATCGGGGTGGGGCTTTGGGAGCAACCAAGCAGTGGGGCGGGTCGTCGTCCGAATTCTGGAATGTGTCGGCGAACTGGACGCCAAGTGGGGTGCCGACCGCGGCAGATACCGTGATCGTCTCGCCGGCATCGGCCATACCTTGCATCATTGTCGCGCCTGGCATGACCTCGGGCCCCTTGGCCGTGGGACAGGTCGGCGTGTTCGGTGACCTCCGCATCCATGATGGCTCGCTGAGTACATCAGGAGGCAGCTCGATCGGCGTGCAGGCAGGCTCGCTGGGGCGGGTCGAGGTCGCTGGGCCGGCGACCTGGGCGGTGGGTGCGTTTGCGGCCCCCCTCACCGTTGGCGAATCGGGCGCCGGCGTGCTGCGCGTCGTGGATGGCGGCGAAATCAACGGCGGCTACTCCGTCCAGGTCGGGTATTGGTCTGGATCGCAGGGTGAGATCCTCGTCGAAGGCGCGGGCTCCTATTTTGAAAGTAACCTCGATTTTTTTGTGGGGTTTCGAGGTTATGGCGCCATGACTGTCGCCGAAGGCGGGCACGCGATCACCGGCACGACCATACACGTTGGCTATGAAAACGGCAGTCTAGGGACGTTGACGGTTGAGAGCGGCGGTACGGTCGAATGTGAGGACCTTGTGGCGGCAACGCAATCCGGCAGCGACGGAACCGTCAACATCAGCGGGGCGGGGGCGACTGTCGCCGCCAGCGGAACCACCTATATCGGCTCGCGAGACCATGGCCAACTGATCATCACCAACGGCGGCGTACTGAACAGCCAACTCGCAGTCGCGGGGAACTGGGGCGGCTCGACCGCGAGCATTTTCGTCGACGGACCAGGGTCGCATTGGTTGACGTCCGGCAGCTTCCACCTGGGTGACGCGGGCGCCGCCGGTTTGATTATCTCGAACGGTGGCGCCGTCGAGTGCGGGAATTTGTGGTCGGCGTTTCAATCCGGAAGCGTAGGAACCGTGAGCATCAGCGGGGCGGGGTCGTCGCTCACGGTCACCACAGGCATCGGCTTGAACATCGGCACGGCAGGTCACGGCGAACTAAACATCACCAACGGCGGCGTGGCGACCTGCGCGTCTGCCAGCGCCGGGGCCACCGCGGGTTCAACGGCGAGCGTGCTCGTCAGCGGGCCGGGATCGCAATGGGACGTATCCGGAAACCTCGCCATCGGAAGCAGCGGTCAGGCCGACATGACGATTTCGAATGGCGGCTACGTGAATTCGGGAACGACGTGGACTGGGACCCAGGCGACATCGATCGCATCGGCAAGCATCACCGGTCCCGGCTCGGCTTGGGTCTCGACCGGTACGCGGTACATCGGCTATGGCGGCGCCGGCGAACTGACGCTTGTAGACGGCGGACTTGCCAGCTCCCCGGCTATTATTTTGGGCAACCAGGCCGGCGGCATGGGCGTACTTAATCTCGGCGCCCCCGCGGGATCGCCAGCCGAGTTGCCCGGAACCGTCGACGCGCCAAGCATCACCACCGGCAACGGCGAAGGCACGATTCACTTCAACCACACCGGCGAATACTCGACCTGGGACAACGCGAACGCGTCCTACCAAATCACCGGCAGCACAAAAATCGTCAAGCGCGGTCCGGGAACGACGATCCTTCGGCGCACCAACAACACCTACACCGGCGGCACCACTGTGTACGAGGGCGTCCTGCGGGCGGTGGCCAACGGATCGCTGGGCGCGAACTCGAGCACGGTTACGCTGAAGACCGGCGGCGTGCTGATGAATCAGGAAGCGGACCTCAATCTCTCATCCGCGAGGACGATCGTTCTCGCCGAGGGCGAGGGGCGATTGTGCGTCGGATGGAACAAGACGCTGACGGTGAACGGGCCGGTGCAAGGTCCGGGCGACCTCGTCGTGATCGGTGACGACGGCGTGGTCATCCTCGCGGGCGAGCCGAAGACGCATACCGGCGCGACAAACGTTTCCGGCGGCGCGCTGTTCATCAACAGCTCCGTCGCCAGCGCGGCCAATCGCGCGCTGGCCGGCGGCACGCTGGGCGGCGACGGGGTGATCAACGGCTCGCTGTCGGTGCGGGCCGATGGCGTGCTCTCGCCCGGTCCGGCGCCGGACGCCGTCGGGTCGCTGCACGTCACCGTGCAGTCCGAGTTTCGCGGCGGTTCCATCTACCACTGGAACCTGAAGGACGCCGCGCTGGACGCAGTCAGCGGCGCCGGCATCGGCTGGGACGTTCTAACCCTCGGCAGCCCGCTGAACTTCACCAGTACCCCGGGCGTGACCGTCGTCGTGACGACCATCGATCCGAACACCGGTCTGCCGGGCGCGGCCGATGGGTTCGATCCGAACCAGCCGTACAGTTGGCTGATCATCGACGGCTCGGCCAGCGGCGCGGGGAACCAGTACCCCAACTTCAACGCCACCGCGTTCACGATCGACACGAGCGAATTCGCGAACGCACACAGCGGCACGTTCAGCGTGCGCCGCGACGATCGGCTGATCTTCCTGGACTACACGCCGGCTCCGACAGCGCCCGGCGACATGAACTGCGACGGCGTCGTCGACCTCGCCGACGTGGACCCCTTCATCATGGCGCTGCTCGACCCGGACGAATTCGTCGACGCCTACCCGGCGTGCGACATCGCCCACGGCGACATGAACCAGGACTTGGCGGTAGATGGACTGGACGTGCAGGACTTCCTGGCAGCGGTGCTCGGTTCCTAGCCGGTTAAAAAAGGGGCTTCCAACTTCTCCTGGCCGCCATCTTCGACCGCGCCCCGGCAGGCGGCCTGATCGACGCGCGGCCGGAGGCGGTCATCGACGCTACGGGGCTGGAGAGACGCCACACGTCGCGTTACTTCGTCTGGCGCAGCGGCCAGCGGCCCCATCTTCGACATGCCTGGCCCAAACTCACTCTGGTCTGTCACACGCATAGTTACTTGTTCGCGGCAGCCGTGGTCAGTCCGGGACCGAGCCAGGACTCGCCGCAGTTTCCGCCGGCGGTGCGTCTGGCCTGCGACCACCTTCCGATCGATCGTTTGCTGGCCGACGCCGGGTACGATGGCGAACACAACCATCGACTGGCCCGCGAAGAACTGGGCATCCGCTCGACGATCATCAAATTGAACAGACGCAATGCCCGCAAGTGGCCGACGGCCCGGTATCGTCGGCAGATGAAGCGGGCCTTTCCCAAGCGCGTGTAAGGGCGGCGTTGGCACGTCGAGAGTGCGATCTCGCAAATGAAGCGTTGCCTGGGCTGCGAACTGCGCGCGACCAGCGACCGCGGCCGAACTGAAGAGGCGCTTTGGAAGGTGCTGACTCATGACCTGAGCATCCTCAGGCGTGCCGCGTAAGGTTTTCAACGGAGCAATAGACGATCAGCTTCTCGAACGTGAAGGCCATGAGAGGAGAGAGTAGAAAGGAGACCGCAGGAGAGGGCAACCGCGCCGACAGGGCGTCCAATCGAGGAGGAAGAAAGCCCGCCTTCTTTACCCTCTCCTTTCACTCCTCTCCTGCTCTATTGCCGCCTGTGGCGGCAATCGGGGTGACAGTACGCCAATAGAACTTTTTGTCGAGGGAAGCCGCTCTTGGAGGCCGGAAACGCGGATTCTCCTGCCGTGAAACCGTGAAAAGCACGGGATAGAGGACCGACCGCTCCCGCTCACTCTCGTACTTTGAACTGAGGGGTGAAGTTGGCGTGGCCCGCCGCGCTTCCATTACGTGGGGATCACGGAAACAGCTTCGCGCGGATTGCCCTCTTGTTCGCTTCCAGCCATGCTCGCCCCTCTTCCCCAAACCGATGAGCCCGCGGGTTGCTCTCTGGATCAATGAACCAGACCAGGTCCCTGTAAAGCGGGGCTGCGGCCTGCAAGGTGGGGTCCGCGGCGACCGACCGGCGAACTGGCAGCAGATATTGGGATGGCGTTCGTCCGTCAGAGGGCGGCATAAGGCACGCGAGCACAGTCTCGCTCGCCGTAGCGAAGGCGACAAACTGCTGTGCGACAGCTTGCCGCTCTCCGCGTAGTCGCGGTGAGACCGACAGCACATCCACAAAGCACATGTTGACTTTGTTCTCAGTACCCATAGGTAGCAGACGAACACGCCACTTGGCTGTCGCGGCAGGAGGCACTACGCCTGCGCGTTCGGTATACCCGACGAACGCCCGGCCACGCCCCTCAGCGAACCACTGAGACCGTTGCCGATATGTGTTATCCTCAAAAGTCGCCTGCGGTCTGCCCGCCGTTCGGGCGAGCACCTGCAGGTTCGCGAGAGCGTTCTGATCGAGCTGCGCGACCGACGGCAGTGGAGGCCGGATACAGTACTTGCCGGTTGTATCCAGCAGCGCATCGAAATAGAGACTGACGCAGTCGGTCGAACCCGTCAAGTCGATCAGCAGCCCGCGTCCAGCTTCAGGGGGCGTCCCGCCTCCCGCCTCCGGAGCAAGCACTCGCTCTAGATCGGCCAGCCCTTTGGCTTGTTCAAGGTCGATATCGCCGTCGCGGTAGAAAAGTGCAAACGTACAGGCCAGTCGAGGAACGCCGTACAACACACCGTCAACATGTGCCGCGTCCCAAGCGAAGTCCGCAATGTCTTCGGGTGCAAGGACGGTGGCCGGATCGGCAGGCGCCACGAACCCGTTGCGGACGAAATACTCCAAGCTCATCGCGTCGAACTCGAACACGTCGAGATCCTCGGTTGGGTCACTGGAGTAGCCGTCCCAGAACTCCACGAACTCGATCGGATAGATCGACACATTGCGCCATCGCTCGATGAGCAATTCCTCCATTCGCTTCTTGTCGGGTACGTAAGGGAACAGCGCCACCCGGAGTGGTCTTGGGGCCTCCGCGACCGGTTTCGAGCTACTTGCTGCTTCCCCCGTCGTTCGTCCGGTCGAACCGCATCCTGCCACGACCAGAATCAGTGACAACGCCACGATGGCTGCATCGAATAATCGCGTGATCCGCATACAGGGCCTCCCTCTGAATCAGGTGGTGACAGCCTACGTGAATTCCGAATTCTTCGAGAGACTTCGCCCCAGCGTCAGGCCCGAGCCACGTTGATCGTGAAACCGTGAATGAAATCGGGGCGACTGGACACCAGTTGAACTTTTTGTGCGTTTTTGCGATGAAAAGGCCCATTTGTGCTCGCGGCCATAGACAAAAGCTCGCTATCAAACGGTCAATGCCGTTGTATCGCGAGGATAGCTGAGCTGCCTTCGTTGAAGTTGTTTGGTAGCTCTATCAGTTCCTTCACGTCCCGGCCTGCGGAGCAGAAGTGGCACAAAACATGCCTGTATTCCATACCCCTGTGACGTCGGACAACAAAAAAAACGTCGGCTTCGCTACCTCGCGCTATTGCATGAATGTCCAGAACATCTTCCAAGTTCCACTTAGAAAAGTCTGTATCGTACCAGAATCCGCTGGGTTCCCACGAACCCGACCGCTTGTTCAATTTCCATCCTGCGACTCCGCGCCTCAACTCATGGTCCGAAAGCAGCGAACAGAAAGCGAAGATGCTTTCTCCACACTCGATGACGGTCGAGGAAAGAATTCTCGCATTAGTCCGGATGGGCTGGGTGAATAGTCTGGGTTCCTGCCCGGAAATGTCAATCAGGAACAACCACCGTGACTCCGGATTGTCCATTCCGCGCGGCTGAGAACGTGCTCTTAGCATGAGGATTGGCACTTTCCCGACGGTCCGAAGGTGCCAACCATCAAACCGTGTCAAGGTCTCGCTCGCGGAGAGGACAAACGTCGGTGCACCGCCATCCGGGTGGCGCTCTCCCGCAGTTAACGACGCAGCGGTTCAAACGATGGGGCGGTTAGTCCTGTCGAGATATGCTTGGTCGTCAATCTTCATTCGAACGCAAAATCGGGTAGCACCTTTCAAGGGCACCTGCACTCGGAAATATTCCGGAACGAATGCGTTAGGCCTTTCAGAGTACGCATGCTCTGCTACTCGATCGACCTCAAGCAACTCGCTGTTCGTTTCATCGATAATAAGACGTGGTTCACAACGATAATGCCCCTGCACTTCGATCACAGTCGTGTTTTCTCCGTCATCGAATATGATGTCATTCCTACGGCGTACAGCTACCTTCCGTTCGCCTTCATCGGAGTAACTTGTTACATCGAAAATCGGCGCGGTATCTCGGGTCGGTGCCGACCACACTCGCGCCGGCGTCGACGCGGAGTTATTCCACTCATACGCATAATCAGGGTCTCGCGCGTACATCCAGAACCCGCCGGAATCTCGCTCGTGCATAGAGATGCTGCGGAGATTCACATGTCTGGCCACCAAGCATCCAATCGGTGACACAGAGCAGTCTGCTCGACAATTGAACAGCAGGACACTCGGCCATGCCGAGGCCGTCGCGGAGCTTGTCTGATCTGCATTCCTGTAGCAGCCGAAAGCCAGCACGCAACGAGAGTCGGCTTTCCAGTCGTCAATCGAAAGCCATCCATGCTGCGCAAGACCGTCGCTGAATGTTAATGGCGAAAGTGATAAGATGTCGTTTGTTGTTCTGAGCATTCGCCCGAGATTCTCTAGTCCATACTCATCGTGCTGTGGATCCAAGCCGATCTCAGCCGCCGCCCTCCATCTTTCCTTGGGATCTTCAATTGCGAGTGCGTCGGGAAAAAGTCGGTGCAAATAACCAGCTTCCGAGAGTCCTCCACCAAACTGGTAGTAGTAGACTCCATGTTTTGCAGCACGCTCCAGCAGGTCCGTTGGGAACTGCGCCATTTCTAAGGCTACTAGGTGTAGATTACGGCGAAGCACTCTAAGCTGTTCCACTGTTGTGGGAGACGAACCGCCACCTGTGGAAAAACGCGCCGATCGAAACATCTCACGCAAACGCTCTACCTCAATCAGCATGGAGTCAACATCAACCCCTATGCGCTCGAATTTCTCTCGAAGGGTCTCGCGGATAGAGAAGAATCTAACATTCATTCCATTTTCGGTGGATTGCATGTCGGCGATTTGAGCCGCGAGCGTTCCCGCGAATACGCGCACAGCTTTATGAGAAGCGGCTTCAGCACTAGGGATTGCCGTCGCGCCGTCTTCGGTATGTTGGGCTTGCTCAAGGACTTGCATAACTTGCTGCCGCGGATTAGGGCTATCGCCGGGGATATTGGTAAGGGCTGCCAAGATTTGATCCAGCTTGGCAGAATTGCCTCGGGCAATCTGGTTCGTATCTTCCCCCGTTTGCTTTATAGAGCCCACCTCGCCAAACAAATGCCGCTGCGATTCGTGCATGGCGGCAAGTCGCTCATTCAAATCCTGACCAAGCTCGGCGACATCGCGATCGATGTCCGTAATCAGGGATTTCAATTGCGAGTGGTTATCGACAATCACCTTGTCAAGCGCGATGAACAGAGATTCGTTCGTCTCAAGCAGCGTTTTCAGACGTTCGTCGTCGTCCTTTGCGTCGATAAGTTCTTCCAATTCGTTTAGGCGAATAAGAAAGTTCTGATTGGTAAGCTTGATCGCAATATCCAAATCATCAAATCGGTCGATCGAAGCCTTCGTTCGCTTTCGCAGAATCTTCAAGGTCGCTTCGTGTCGGAGCTTCTCCTTAGCGTCGCGGACGGCGCTTCGATGCGAAAGGACCAGTGAACCAACGACAAGCCCGGTCCCAGCCGCCATAGGCAACAGTAGTGGTGCGCTCGGAGTCGCGGCGACCCCGGCAACCGCAACGCCAGCCGTCGGCGAAATCAATCCCTTCAGTGACTCGCTCAAGCCGTCCCAGAAGGCATTGCCTCCCATGCCTTCCAGCAGGCCCTGAACACAACGGAGCGAACATTGGAGGATTGACTTCATGATGAAGATTCGCCTTCTGGAATTGCGGCGTCCTGTTTGTGAGCCGGGCTTCCGCGTCTTTTCTTCCTGAACACGCCACCGATGCCGACCGCATCCCTCGGACAAGGAAGCGGCCGAACATCGTGAGACCAATTTCACCGTGAAAAGTTCGACAGTCCAGTCGCCCCCCCTCAACATCGCCGATTTTCGGCGCTCGTTTTGAACTCAACGGGGCGATGATAAGTTGTTTGATGACAAGGAGAAAGCCGCGGAGAATTCGTAGCAGAACCGATCTCTGATTTTGATTCGGGGCGACTGGACACCAGTTGAACTTTTTCTGGCCGGAATCCGCGTTTTTGACCCCACCAAGCGGGTTTGGCTGGCTGGGATCGGCTAATTGGGAGATCGGTCGGTTTTCCTGGCGGGGTTCCCCCTCGCTGCCCAACCCCATCCTGCTTTCGCGGACCCCGGCTTCAGATCACGGAATCACCGGCGCCAAGGCCAAGCGCGGCGCTCGGCGGCCTCAGCGTTTGAACATCGCTGCCAATAAGAGCAAGTCTCCTCCGGGATTGCTAAGCCGGGCGATTAGTTCGCGGAATTCGGCGCTGCTGCCGCTGGCAGCCTGCTGAATCGTCGGCAGGTCCTCTAGCATTTGCTCAACCGTATTGGCCTTGGTGTATGCATCGATCACCGCATCGCCCCACGCTGCTATGGAGAGTGGATGGGTGCCGGGGCGGAAAAGCTGAAGAAAGCCCCGGACTTGACGGCCGGTCTTAAGCTGGGTTTCGAAGGAACCGCCTGGGTAGGGATCCGACTTCAACTCATCACGGTGGTTCTTGAAGTGCAGCACCGCCTCGGAGAGAAAAAAGGCAGTATCGTGAACGTCCAACTTCCCCGACGTGTTCCACATCGAAAGCAAGATGCCGTGTTGGAGGTTTATCACGAGACCGGGAGCCGGATTCGCGGTCGCTCCGCCATGGGGTAGCCATTGCTTGCTAGAACGTCCTGGTCCGACCGTAACGACGAATGCGCCGCTGGCATCGAAGTCGATCGTCACTCGACTCAAGTCCACTCCGTCAAAGCACAGCTCACGTAGAAATCCTCGAAGTTGACGAGCAAGATAGCGAGATTCAGGCGATACCTCGACATACCGCGGGTGGGTAAGTGATCCAGGAAACCTCAGCAGTGCACCGTCGTCTGAGACGCCAAAGCACGGGAAGCCACGGTGGAACCGTGTATTCGTCAAAGCTTCCAAAGCAGAGGACGTTAACTTGAAGATTGGCACTCGATCATCGATCATGGTGGGAGGATAAGGGCGATGTATTGCTCTACGGAAGCCCGTTTATGAAGTCTGTTCGAGGACCGGGCTGGACAAGAGGCCAAGACTGTCGGACCGAATGCCAGGGTCGAAGGACAAAACGCAAAGACCGCGGTGTCCGAAACAAAGCCGACATGGCGCAAACTCGATCGGACGTAAAATCCGATGGGGCGCCGACTCAAGCCGACAGCACCGGCAAAACACGATCGAAAAGGAAAACAAACGAAACACCGGCGACTTGGTCAAAGCCGATGAAATGATGTATATCAATAACAACTGGCTGGTTTTGATTCGATAATTGGTGGCCGGTTTCAAGTGATAGATGACACGCCGACTGGTGTTTCGACAGCATTATGGCGATAGCGCATTGCTGAGTAGTCCGAAAATGAAGTTAAGAAACTGAGCAAAGAAGATGGTAAATAGGTCGAAGAATTGCATGGTTTTCTCCTTGGAGCAATTTCAAGATCAAAGCAACTGCAAGACGAGCATCAGGCCGGCCATTACGGCCATGCCGAGGTCCTCGACTAGCGTTACGGTAGTCATGGGAAGGTTAAGAACCGTTCCCAGGCACGCACACCGGATTCGTTGCCTCTTGGTCAGCGCTCGACCCACCCCGACGGCGCCAATCAGCATGAGGACGAGCGTGGCCACATTAATGACGGTCGGCACCACGCGAAGCAGATAGGCTGCGCCGAGAGTTAACTCCACAAACGGATACGCCCACGCCCAGCGCGGCGTCGCAATCGCGATCAAGTCGTAAGTGCGGTAGGTCTCAACGAAACCACGAAGGTCCAGCAGCTTGAAGAACCCAAATACGATGAAGAAACCCGCCATGAAGTTGCTCATCATGTCCTGCATATCGAACCGACCGGCCCGAATTCCGACGAGCAGTGTCACTCCTGCAATGAAGCCAACGATCAACACCAGCGGAAAGAGGCTCTCCTCCTGTGCATCGCTAATTGTGTCGGCGGCGCCGGTCGCGGCGTTCCCCTCCTCCGCTTGACCAAGCCGAACGAGATCGTAGTCACCGGCGGTACGAACGGCGGAGCGCAACGCATCTTCATCAATCGGCGTTTCCAGCATTACCGTTGCTCGCGGTGGAGACAGTGTGACCTCCGCACTTGCAACGCCTGAGATAGCCTCAAGCGCGGTGCGAATCTTCGTGGCACAGGCTTGGCAGTGCATTCCGGTGATCCTAAACTGCGTCTTCTCCATATTTCGTGTATCTCCAGCTCTTGGCCGCGTTCAATCGACCAGCTGATATGAACTTGCATGAACGCCAAATCGCCGATCCTAGCTCGGAGGCGTAGCCGTCGATGGAGTGCCAGGATGATCGTTCTCAATGGTGTTCGACGTTGGCCAAACGGCCGTACCCTCACGTCTCATTTCTCCGAAACGCTTGTAAACGAAATAGATCGCCGGAAACACCAACAACTCGCCGAAAAAGCTCGTTGCTAGTCCGCCGATCATGGGGGCCGCAAGCCGCCTCATCGTATCTGCACCCGTGCCCTCGGCCCACATGAGTGGAACGAGACCCATGAATGTCGTTGCCACCGTCATGGTCTTGGGGCGAATTCGCATGACCGCACCCTCGTGGATTGCTTCCCAGAGATCCTGCAAATGACGCATCCTGCCCTGAGCCTTGGAGGTGTCATAAACGCTATCTAGGTAAAGAAGCATTACGAGATTCGTCTCTGCATCGAGACCCGCCAGGGCTATTAGGCCGACTACGATGGCCAACGACATGTCGTAGTCCAAGAAATAGAGAAACCAGAACGCGCCCGCCAGCGTATAGGTAAAGGTGACCAGTGTAAGAATGGTCCGGAACCAGGATCGTGTCCCAACATACAGCAGGAAAATAATCGCGCCGAGTGCGGCAGGCACGGCGACTGCCAATCGACGATTGGCTGACTGGATGTACTCGTATTGGCCAGACCAAACAATATTGTATCCAGCCGGCAAGGGCACGGTGTCACGTACGAGAGCCTTGGCGCGATCGATCCACCCGACGATGTCGGATGTCGTCAGGTCCACGTAGATCCACGCGGTCTTTCGTGCATTCTCGCTCTTGATCATTGGCGGGCCGGGGACGATCTCCACGTCGGCGACTTGAGCGATGGGAACCTGAGCACCCGAGGGCGTGGAGACGAGCGTCCGCCTTAGCGCGGGAAGATTGTCGCGAAGCTCACGCTTATACCGCAGGTTAATCGGATACCGCTCCAGCCCTTCGACCGTCCAAGTGACGTTCATTCCGCCCATTGCAGAAAGAATCACATCCTGGACATCGGCCACGGTCAGGCCGTATCGAGCAATCTCGTCGCGGTCGATGTTGAAGTCTGCGTATAGGCCCCCGACGGTCTTCTCTGGGTAGGCGCTTAAGGTATTCGGCAGGGTCCGAACCTCGGCCGCGATGCGTTCAGCCAGATCGGAGAGCACGTCGAGATCGTCACCCATGATTTTGATGCCTACAGGCGTCTTGATGCCCGTTGACAACATATCGATTCTCGTCTTGATTGGCATCGTCCAGGCGTTGGTTAAACCGGGGAATGCCACCGCCTCGTTGAGTCCAGGGACGTGTTCTTCACCATCGCCGTATCCGTAACATAACTCATCGATTGTGATTGGCCGTTCTTCCGGCCAGAAGGTCGAAAGACCGCTCCAGTCTTTGGTCCAGGCTGGCAGGAATCCAAACCAGCGGTCAAATCGTCGTTTCCGCCACTTTTCACGGTCGGGCTCCAGCATAATGGTCGTCTCGATCATGCTTAATGGCGCGGGATCGGTGGCCGTCTCAGCTCGACCGATCTTGCCAAACACGTGATGCACCTCGGGAAAACTTGCGATGATGGCGTCCGTCTGCTGGAGCAACTCTCGCGCCTTGGTAATGCTGATGGCCGGATCTGTCGTCGGCATGTACAGCAGATCGCCCTCATCAAGTGGCGGCATAAACTCACGACCCAAGCCAGGGAAGGTAGCATCGAGACGCGGAAACCATTTCGCCAACGTGGATCCCACGAGCGGCACCCGACTTGTCCCCATCAGGGGAAAGAGGCCGCTGAACGCGAACAGGATCGCCATCAGAATCAACTTCTTGCGATGTTGCATGGCGAACCCGAAGAACGGGTTGTAGAGCCATTGTAAGACCTTACTGATGGGGTTGACGCGTTCGTGGAAAATCTTCTGCGGCACAAGAAGCATTCCCGCAAGAATGATCCACGCAAGCATGATCCAATGCCGATACCGGTCGTACGCACCAAGCGGCGCAATCCAAATCAGGGCAGCCGGCATAAACATCACGCCCAGCGTAATGGAGAGGTTCCTCCGCCATCCCCACTCTTTCGGCAATACACGGGACGTAATCAGCGACAGCATCAGCACCGGGATAATAGTGATCGCGAGCACCGATGCAGCTGCCATAGCGAATGTTTTTGTGAACGCAAGCGGCTTGAACAGGCGTCCACTTTGCTCGCCTAAGACGAAAATTGGTAAGAAGCTCACGGTGATAATCAGCAGTGAGAAGAATAGAGTGGGCCCAACTTCCCGAGCGGCCTCAATAATGAGCTCAGCGCGAGGGCGATGTATCGGTGTGCGCCCAGCCGCCAGTTCCTCCTTGATTCGATCTTCTTCACGGTCCAGATGCTTGTGCGAGTTCTCGACCATTACAATGGAGCTGTCTACCATGACACCGATGGAGAGTGCGATGCCCCCCAGGCTCATGATGTTTGCATTGATGCCCATCCAGTGCATGATGATTAATGCGCATAAGACGCCGGTCGGGAGGACGAAGATAGCAACCAGCTCACTTCGCGCGTGCAGCAGGAAAAGGATGCAGACAAGCCCGACGACGATCATTTCCTTGATCAGCGTATGAGTCAGCGTCTCCACCGCGCGCTCGATCAGGCCGGACCGGTCGTATTCCGTCACCACGTCCACGCCCGGCGGAAGTCCCTGTTTCAATTCGTCGATCTTGTGCTTAACGTTGCGGATCACCTGAAGCGCGTTCTCGCCAAATCGCATCACGACGATGCCGCCAACGACTTCTCCCTCACCCGCGGACTCAGCCAGGCCACGCCGCATTTCGGGCCCAAGCCTCACTTCGGCAATATCCCTGAGATAAACTGGCGTTCCGCTTTCGGTTGCGCGTATGACGACCCGCTCCAGATCATGGATGCCTTGCTGAGCCCGGACTCGATCGATCGGAATGCCGGCTTCCCGCGCCTCCTTCACCTGGGCCGGAGTCAACGAGGCGATATATCCCCGGCCGCGGACCATGTATTCCGTCTCTGACATCTCCAAGACGCGGCCACCCACGTCATTATTCGAGCGCTGGATGGCCATTTTCACCTGATTGAGCGGGATGTTGTAGGCCAGCAACCGGTCCGGATCGACCACGACCTGGTATTGCCGAACAAACCCGCCAACGGCTGCAACCTCGGAAACGCCATCGAGCGCCGTCAATTCATACCGGAGGTACCAGTCCTGAAGGCTGCGCAGTTCGGAAAGGTCAAACTCCGCCAATCTCAGATCGGTATCACCATCCCACGGACATTTGCCCCCGTGCTCAAACATTCGGACTCGTTCAAGCCGATCGCGAATCTCCTCGGGGGCATCCTCACGGGTTGCATACCATTGACCCGGTTGTTCCGGGTTCTGGTACATTCCGTTGGGATGTTTGGGGCAGTAGTAGCCGTTGCGAAGCGAGTACTCGTAGACCCATCCGACGCCGGTCGCGTCAGGACCGAGTTGAGGCGTCACACCTTTCGGTATCCGGCCGGCGACGTAGTTCAGATACTCCAGGACGCGCGACCGCGCCCAGTAGATGTCGGTTCCATCCTCGAAGATGATGTAGACGAACGAGTACCCGAACATCGAATATCCGCGGACGACCTTAGCATACGGAACTGCCAGCATCGCCGTGGTCAACGGATAGGTGACCTGGTCCTCAACGACCTGTGGTGCCTGACCTGGGTACTCGGTGAAGACGATGACCTGGACGTCGGACAAATCCGGGATCGCGTCGACACGGATATTGAAGACCGTCCAGATTCCGCCTGCGACGACGAACGACGTGAGGATGAGTGTCAGGAACCGATTGCGGCAACAGAATTCGATGATTCTTGCGATCATGGTGCTGGGTGTCCCCTACTTTGTTTCCAAGAGGTTGCCGCAATCGAGCATCTTGAAGCCGTAATAGGGGTTGGCTTTCTTCTCAGTTGTCTGAATCCAATCGGCCTTGGCCATCGGGCAACGGTAGATGAAAAGCTTGGGCCACCGATTCGAGTCGGGACGCTGGTGCGATATCACTGTTCGCATTGCGGCGCTCAGTTGTGCAAACTGCGTGCGATCACTGGATAGGTCGGCGCCTCGCACCTTCAACGCCGCCGCATGAACGGCATTGACGCTGGCGAGCAGCTCTTTCTCGCCCGGCGGGGCTTCCCTTTGGAGCGCATCCCGCAATTTCTCACTCGCGTCCACGAGGCCGAGCGCGTGAAGAGCAACTTCCGCCGTGCTGTCGCGGGCAAATCGCTCCTGAAGTGCCAAGTAGTGCTCCATGAGGTAATCCACCTGCTGTGCGACGGACGCGCCCCCATCCTCCAGACCGACAATTCGGTTTTTGGGCAGAAGCTGCATCGCGCAGATAGGACAATTGCCCGGCTCGTCGCTTGTGGCGCGATCCGGATGCATCGGGCACACAAATTGTCCCTTCGCCGGCGTGACTTTCACGAGTCTTTCGGCCCATTCCACTTGTTCAATGGGTTTGAGTTTCATGCCGCAAGTCGGGCAACGACCTTCGTCGTGAGAGAACTGCCAGCATTCCTGCATGGGGCAGACGAATCGGGCATCGGACGGGATGGATCGGCCGACATCCGCGGACATTGCCGACGGTGTTGCATCGGAAGGTAGTTCGCCGGACGGGCTACTCTTGGCCATCGCCTCTCCGAGCCATGGACCGCGGAGAGCAGCCATCAGCTCTCCGCACTTGGGGCAATCCACTTGCCGATCACTCGTCTGCGAGGAGTGTTTTGGATTGCGGCAGGCGTACAGCGCCTGGAACGGCTGCAGCTTGTTACCGCACACCGGGCAATCTCCGGGCGACTCTGAGAACACATGCGGGTGCTTCGGACACGTATATGCAACATCCCCGCCGCCGGCTGCAAGCTGAGCACGCGCCCACTCAAGCTCCTCTATCGGTTTGAGCTTCATTCCGCACAAGGGACACTCGCCCGGCTCAGCGGAGAAGTAGGCTCCGCGATTCGCCGGGTCCTTTTCATCGGGATGCCGGTCCATCGGGCATGCGTAATTCGCATCAGCCGGAACAACCGAGGGCTCGGAGGCACTGGGCATGCTAGATCCTTCGTCATGCGAATGAGCAGCCATGTCTGTCGGCGCGGTTGTCGCCGACGTTTGAGTATGACCGCCATGGGGCTCCGTCAGGGACATTTCATGCGCCGCAAGTTTCTTCGGCGTTGCCTTGCTCGGTTCCATCATCTTTGCGACGGCTTCTTTGAGCTTGCTTTCCGAATCCAACAGGAATTGCCCCGACGTGACCACGACGTCTCCGGGCTCAAGGCCGAGCAGTACCTCGACGGCGCCACCTTCGCCTTCAACGCCGACCTGAATGTCGCGCGGCTGATACTTACCCTTGCCGCGATCAACGAACGCCACCTTTCGCATGCCGGAGTCGATGAATCCTTCTCGGGGGACCAACACGGCATCGTCCTTGAGCAACCCTTCAAGGACCACGTTGGCATACATATCAGGCTTGAGCTCAAGAGTGGGATTCGGGAATTCGAGTCGAACCTTGATGACGCGCGTCTGCTTCTGCAAATAAGGGTAGATGTAGGTAACTTCGCCTCGAAAGGCCTTGTGGGGGATGTACGGGAGCGTCATGGTCGCGGCTTGGCCGACGTGGACCCACGGAAGCTGATACTCGTAGATGTCCACATAGACCCAGACGCGGGACAGGTCGGCAATGGTGAAGAGCCTCATGCCCGGCATGATGCGCATACCTTCGAGAGCCATCTTGTCCGCTACGATGCCATCCGCAGGAGAGTGGATTTGCACCGTCTTTACTGGTGTCAGAACCTCGCTCAGGCGCTCGATTTGTTGTGACGGGACATCGAAGTACTCCAGCTTGAGCCGCGCCGCATCAACCATTCGCCGTGCGTCTTCGACCGCATCATGGAACGTGCTCCGCTCTAACGTAGGCAGCTTGCGAATCGCCGAAATGTACTCCACTTGTGCCGAATAGATGTCGGGAGAGTACACATCGAAAAGCGGATCGCCCTCCCGTACATTTTGTCCGGTTTCGTTGACGTAGAGCTTTTCAATCCACCCTTCGAATTTCGTATCCACGAAGACGAGCTTCTGCTCGTCGTAATCGATCCGGCCCACGGTCCGAACGGTCTTCACCAAGGGCCCCCGGCGAACGCGCGTCGTGCGGACACCCATGTTCTGAATCGTGACCGGATCAATGCGGATGATGGACCCGCCGACGGTCTCACCCTCGTCGGAGTAGACCGGCACAAGGTCCATGCCCATGGGACTCTTGCCCGGCCTATCAGAGACGTAGCTCGGATCCATCGGCGCCCGCCAGTAGAGGATCTTGCGTTCCTGCGGACCAGATGGCTCGCCTTCATCTTCGGCGCTGTCCTGCTTCATCGGCGTCAGTTTCATGTTGCAGATCGGGCAGATTCCCGGTTCACGCTGCAGCACTTGGGGATGCATGCCGCAGGTGTACCAGACATCGTCCGCGGCGGATGCGGTCGCATCCGCTTGGCCTACCGACGCACCCGTTTTATACTTGGCGAAATACCACCACCCGCCCGCCGCGCCTATGGCCAGCACAACAAGCATCGTTCCGAAGACGCGCACCCATCCACCGAATCCGCTCACAATGACTCTTCGCAAGGTCCTATCCTCCCTCCCCGTTTGATCGGGGCGCGTTGGCACCCTGCGTTTCGATGACGCTGACGCCGACGGCCTGCTCCAAGTCGGCCACGCTTCGCTCCAGATCCCCAAGGGTTCTGTAGTATTGCAATCTGAAGAACAGCCATTTCTGCCAGTTGTCGATCACGAACTGGAAATCCGACGTTCCGGTGATGTATCCCTCACGCGTTACCTGATAGGCCTGCTCGGCCTGCGGGATGATGGCCGTTGCAAAGAGATCGGCGATGTCTCGTTGCGAATCAATCCGCGCCAGGGCGTCCTCTACCTGGTATGTGATCCGGTTCTTGGCGGAGCGTAATTGCCGTCGTGATGCGGAAAGCCGCTCGCGAGCCTCGCGAATCCCCCCCTCAATACGCTCGAACCAGACTGGCACGTTGAAGCCGAACGTGATCGCCCAGTTATCCGAACCATTTTCGCTCATCTGCGAGACGCGCGGGCGCATCCCTGTTTGCGGGTTGACGGGCGGTCGGAACGCTCCACGTGGGTCCATCTGTATCCACTCGAAGCCGACTGTAAAATCCGGCCAGTATTCCAGCTTGGCCAGACGCAGACTTTGCTCATCACGCTCGATCTGACGCTCAAATCGCTGAAGCTCTGGGTTCCTCTCGTACGCTCGTGAAAGCAACTCATCCAATCGCGGATTCAAGCGCCTAATGTCATATTCCGACAACGGCGGGACTTCGGTGGACGGTGAACGATCAAGAATCGAATTGATCAGCGCCACGGTTGTCACCCGTCGCTGTCCGAGCTCAATTAGTTGACTCTCCAGGTTCGACAGCTCCACCTGTGCCCGCAGCACGTCCTCCTGCTGTCGCCGACCTGCGATCAACTGTCCCCGTGCGACTTCGATCAGATCACGCATGAGCGTTTGGTTTTCCTTGGTAATCAGCACCGCTTGATCAATCGCAAAGATCTGGAAGTACGCGCGCTTCACCTCCCCGATCACTCGCAGCCGCGTTTGCTCTAGGGTCTCAATGGCCATCCGCGTTTCCGCGAGGGCCATTCGACCTCGCCGGTCCAGCTTCTCGGGCACAGGTAGTTTTTGCTGCACGCCCAATATGAAATAGTTGTCACCCTCGGCCGTTCGGATCGGTTCAGGTAAGGTCTTTGTCAACAGCATCGGATCCATCAGGGAAGTTGCTTGCGGGATCCGACTTGCGACGCTCCGGGCGGTGTCGATGGATGCGAGGATGTCCGGATTTCGCTCCAGCGCCGCTTCGATCAAGCTCGCCAGGGTGCCATCCTCGATAACGGGCTGGGGAGTGCGAGTTGCCGGGCCAGTCGTTGTTCGCCCAGCGGCCTTCGGCACGCCGGCGTATTGCGAAACGGCAGACGCATGACGGCGTTCATAATTGGCGAGTGCCTCGCCGACCTCGCGATGTCCCTGTTGGTTCAACGCGCAACCTGCCGGCGCGGCAAGCAGGAATACCGACGCCGTGATTCCAGCGGCAATTGGACGTTGGCCTGACCGCACGCTTGGACGCCATCGGCTTGATTGGATGTGCCTCATTCTCATGGCAGGGCAGATTCTCCTGGGATCACGTTGTCGTTTCCAGGTCGACGACTCAACCCTCGGGTTGCGAATCGGCAGCCATGGAGCGTTGTTGGGCTTCGACGGCGTCCTGAAAGGCCGACGGCTCGGCATTGAATCGATCGATGCAGTGCTTACAGCAGAAGTAAATCGGACCCACCGAAGTTAGGACGGATATCTCGCGCTTGATCGGCATTCCACCTACCGGACATAGAATCTCGCCAACCCTGCTCAGGCGAACTGGCGACTCCTCTGACCGGGTGCCCGTGGCTTGCCACCAATAGGCGCTGATGAGTCCCACCAGCGCCAATCCAAGCCCAAAGAGCGGCCACCATGAATCGATGTGTCTCTTCGGCTTTGCAAGTCTGCCACCACCACGGCGCTTTTGCCTGCGTCGTCGGCGACTGCTCATTCCCTCACCATACAGAGTTGTCGGCGAAACCTAAGAATTTGCGTGGACCGATGCCCCACATGAAGGCACACATTTCATCGCCTTCAATGGTCGTGATCCCCGTGGTCGTGTCCCTTCCCACCATGTCCTTCATGTGAGTCGTTTGTGTCTTCTTTTGCGGGCTCCGCTGCGATTTCGACTTTCTTGGGATCTATCCGGATGCCCTGGGCTTCGAGCTTCGGCGCGTATTTTACCGGATCCTTCAGAAACTTCTTGTCACAGCCCGGACAACAGAAAAACACAGTCTGTCCGGTCTTCAGCCGGATGAACGCCTTCGGATCAATCTCCTCGTCCATGACGGGGCACTTGGTCTGATAGCTAAAACTGTCGGCAAGCTGCGCAGCATACTTGTTTGGCTCCTTTTCATACTTGCCGACGCATCCCTTGCAACAAAAGTATGTTTTCTTCCCCTCCTTCTCGATGAATGTCTTGTCGTCGACGGGCTTGCCAGAAACTGGGCAGGTCACCTGCACTTTGGGAAGCTTCGCCAGAATCTTTCGCTGTTCAACAACTTGCTTTGCATACTTCTCAGGATCCACCTCGAACTTCTTGATGCAGTCCTTGCAACAGAAGTACACGGGGCCGTCCGCTGTCATCGTCTTGACAAACAAGTCCACCGGTTCGTCCATCACGGGACACTTGGGCAGCACCGGTGACTTTTTCTCTTCCTTGGGATCATCGTGGCGATGGCCTTCATGATTCTGTGCGTGGGCTGCCGTCGCGGCGAAACCGGCGATTGCGATAACCGCGAGCACGCCACCAATGCTGATTCGACAATTGGACATTATTGAGGCCTCCAAAGCGTGGGTTCACGATCCTGAGCGCAGACCACAGTGGCCGCGCCCTTTTACCTTGGTTGGATGCGCGAAGCCGACTATTCCTTCCCTGTTCTTCATGCGACTCCTGCGTTGGCTCAACCACCACCCGTCGCGGGGCCCGATCCTCGACTATCTGTCGGTGTCGAACTCCAGCGTTAACCTCCACTGATCGAGTTTCGCAGCCAGATCGTCTGCCCCGGCTCCGAGTGCGCGCAAGATCATGTCACGTCGTATGTTACGGTCTCCGAACGCGAAGCACCGATAGAATTCTCGTCCGACTCGGCCCCACAGCTCGCGCCAGGAATCCTCCGACTCGACGGCCAGGCTCCCTGCCCACGGCGTGCATAGCAGCCGTGGCCAGATCGCCCGATGATATTCACGATAGACGCAGGCAAGCTGTTGGACGCTACCGGCCGACGGCTCGCCCATCGCGGGCGGGTACCCTGGGAGGAGATTCGATCCGCCCTCGTGCATGCTGTCCTCGTCCGAATCTCTCATTTTTCTGTCAGTCGATCGAGCAATGGTCGGGCGAATCGGATCGGGACGCCGAAATTCGACCCTTGAAAGCCGCGCATCATGGCGAAGTTCACGCCGATAACCGTCCCATCGGGGCCGAATACGGGGCCGCCGGAACCGCCAGAGGTCGTCACCGCATCGTAGATCAGCTTTCCGTCGGTCACATCGTTGAGTGTGCCATGCGTAGCCAGCGGGGCGATGCCGTTACGGGCGCTCAACTCGCGAATCAGGCTCGCGGTGTCCGCGGCTGCATTCATCGCTTCTTCCGCAACCTCAGGCTCCGCCCGCGCAAGCAGGGCACTCAATCCGGTCGGATAGCCAAGGAGCATGACCCCTTGCCCGCGCAGGTCACGTGCATCACCCTCAATAAGCGGTAGCACGGGCACAGCATCAGTAGTGACGACGAACATGGCTAGGTCGACGCCATCACGGCTCGTTCGAATCGTGTCCGGATCGACGTCTTTGGGCGCGTTCCCGGGAAAAGTTGCGGTCAGTCGTGTGAACTCAGGAGCAAGCCCCCGAGCAATGAGTGGGGCGACAGCATCGTTGTTCCACCACGGCTCCGCGACGTGACGATTCGTCAACACGCACCCGCGATCATCAACCAGGAATCCGGAACCGAGGTACTCGAACTCAAGAGGCTGTCCATCGGCATCCTCAACGGGCTGAAGGCGCCCGTCGCGTTCTTCTATCAACGTGAACGCGCCGTGGATCAGGCAGACGCCGCGGTTGTATGTTTCCATGGCCCGGCGCATGCTCTCGCGGCGTTGACGCTGCTGCTCGGCGAACCTCCGCACGTCGCCGGCATCGCGCTTCAAGTCCGCCAGGCTTTCACGCGATAAATCCGCTGCGTGCTGACGACGACAGGCTTCAAGGAGGTTGAGCAGCTCCGCTTGATTGGAACCTATTCCATTCGTCGCTACTTGCGAATCGCGCTGGCTTGTCGCGCATCCAGTCAGGCCGATGGCGAGGGGCAAAGCGATTACGACATAGCGCGACAGAGTGCTTACTTGCGTCCAAGTCCGGTTCGGCATTTTCGTCGTCCTCACAACGTACTCGTATCCCAGACGCGCTCCCGGATTCCGTTACTTGCGAACTTAGAACGCATAGTGGTTCACTCCGTAAACCAGTGATCCGCCGAAGAAACCGCTGACGCCGACTAGACTCGCGCCGATGAGCAGAAAGGCGCGGTATCGTCTTCGCGTGGCGTCCGCGCGACGGTGGGTCTGCTCGCCGACAACCAGCAGCAGCACGGACCACGCCGCGGTTGTCGTGCCGAGCCAGCGGTGCGTTGTCAGAATCCATGAATCGTCCATCAAGTGGAAGCCGCCGAAAAACCAGCCAAGCACGGCTGCCACCACGGCACCAACGCAGCCAACCCACAAGCAGAACCGACCGGCGTTCACGAAGAATGACCGCTTCGTCGCGACCAGCAGCAGTTCCGCCAGGGCGGCCCCCAGAATCATCGCGATCGGAAAGTTGACCATAGGCGGATGGAGTTTGCCAAGCCAACCGATCGCCTTGGCAAAGAATCCTCTACCCTGCGCATGCCCATGCTCATGATCGCTGTCGCCGCTTTCAGAATGCTCATCCTCATTGTGATCATGGTCATGCGCTTCCCCCCGGTTGTTGTCTTGCGCCGCGTCGTTACCGTGGGCATGGTCGCCATGGGCTTCCTTAGCTTGCCGGTCGCCGAGCGAATTCTCTGCCTCCTCGTCATGATCATCTTCCGCATCGATCGGCGTGGATTTTACTTCACGTACAACTATGCGCGCGGCAAACCGACTTGGATTCGCCTTGAACTTGACGAGACACTTGTCGCAGCAAAACCCGATGACCCGGCCTTCGAATATCGTGGTGAACTCCGGATTGACTTCCTCTTGAGTCATCACGGGGCACAACGCGTTCACCGGCCGACGCGGCCCCTCCGTTTGAGCGAGGACAATCCGCCCGGCGGACATGACACCGATCGCGGCAACCGCCGCGAACGTCCAAGTGAATGGGACCCCGCTATTGAGCTTGAATTGCCGTGTTTTCCAGATCATCTTATTCGCTTGAATTCGGTTGCAAGTCATGGCTGTTCGCCCCGTTTGGGATGTCCCATCATCATTTCGGTTCCCTTACGAACCGATTGGGGTCTTCTGCAAAGCGCCGGCGACATTCGTCGATGCAGAAGTAATAGGACTTCCCGCCGTATTCGGCGGTCGCAGCGGCCCAATTCCGATTGACCGGCATCCCGCAAACCGGATCCGTCTCCATGTTCTCACTCTGGTAGTGCTTGGCGGTCTCAAGCTGAAGGTACGTTTCAACGAACTCTGTCAGTCGATCCTCCACCCACTTGGCTGCGTTGGCCTCGTCTATCGCGTCAGCCGAGAAGTCAATCTGATCCATGTCCTTGAAGCGGATGAATACCGGCAGAATCTGCAAGCGATAGACGATTGATACCCGCTCCATGCGTTCCCCGGGCGATACGCTCAAGCTCAAGCGAGTCGAGGCCGGGAACCGCGGCGTGTGCCCGAACGCACACGTGCAAAGAGCGCCACTGGTGTCCGTTGGGTTAAGCAACGTTGCGTTATCGAACCGACCGGCCAGAGCCTCCATGCGCGGACGGATCACCCCTGAAAGCAGCCGGCTCGCAATTCGATTGAACTGATCCGCATGACGGGCATCTTCCTCCATCCGCTGCCGGATGTGGTCCTGATGCGTGTCCCGCTGTGCATCCGCCTGCGCCAGCAGCGAATCAATCCGGCTTTGGAAATCCTCGTTGTGATCCATCATGATGTATCCTCGCTTCCGCCTTCAATCGGCGCCACTTTCCGTTCAACACTGTTTCGACAAACGACTTCCCTCGCTGTGAGCACGCCGTGTTTTAGCCACCGGCGTCGTCGGAAATCTGAAGCGACTATTTACGCGGCCGATGATGCATTTCAGGTTCCGGTTGGATGCCAAGCGCATCCATCACGCGGTTCGCGTAGTTGAAGTATCCGACAATGTGGGCGGCGTCGAGAATGTCGGCATCGCAAAAGCCGGCGTCACGGAGCGCCTCCACATCGCAACGGCGCATTTCGGTCGGTCGCGTCGTCAGCTTCATCGCAAAGTCGAGCAGGACGCGCGTGTCCCATTCGAGGTCTATTTGCCGAAAGTCGTTCTGGATTGCCTGCACCATCGCGTCGTCCTTGATCTCCGACCGGAGGTCGCCTTCATGGCTCTCCATTCAGTAGAGACAGCCATTGACCTTGGACACGACGGTTGCGAGCAACACCCGCTGGAAGCGCGACAGGCCGCTGGGCGAGTCCATCAGATGCCGATAGAACTCGCGCCCAAGCGCCATCGTCTCGGGCCGCAGGCTCTGAATCTTGACGAGATTGATCACACGCCCGAACTTGGCCCGGCTCTCGTTGTAGATGTTCGAGAGCACGTCGGCCGCTTCCGACTCCGGGACAGTCTCTATCCAACTCACAGGAATCGCCTCCTCACAGGGTTCTGGCTTCACTCATTCGCCACCTCACAACCTGCACGCAACTCGCACCAGATCAAGCCAATCTTATCCATTGGTCCTCTTCGGAGGCAGGCAGCGGTCGCACGGTACGCCCTCGGGCGCACACTGCTCGCATCGTATCATTGGCTTACCGTCTGGCCCGTTATAGATCACCGCCTCACTCGCGCAGTCGGGACAGGCATGCCGCACCACCGCCTTGTACCGCCGGTGCTTCGGCGGCCCCGTTAAGACGCGAACTGCGTGGTCATAACATTGTTGACAAGAGAGTGTGACGCCTTCCGGCCGCTCGCCCATAAAATGAATCGGTTCGCGATACGCGGGGCTACATGCGCTTCCATTGAGAACGAGGGTCAGAAGGAACATCACGAGGCACATCCATCGCGATCGGATTGAATGAGAACGCGGCACGTCTAGTCCTCCCGGTTAATCGGTTTGACGGCATGAATCGAGAGAATGATGTCAAGGTAAACACTCTCGATCCGCACAATCTGGAAGCCAGCCGTCAGCACGTTCGCGACGGTATCGCGGTTCATCTCGGTTCCCAGCAGTCGGGTCCATAAGGTCATGACATCGAGAGCCAGCCCCAATGGCCAACTCCGGCTGCGTACGTGCTCGAACATCAATAAACGGCCGCCGGGACGCAGCACGCGATAGAGTTCCTTTAGCGCAACTACAGGATGCGGCACGGAGCACATCGTGCATGAACTGACTACGGTGTCGAACGAGCCGTCGCCAAACGCGAGTCGCTCCGCGTCGCCGAGGGCAAACACCAATTGGCCGCGATACGCGCGCCTGCGTGCTTCCGCACGTCGGAGCATCTCGGCGCTGATGTCAATGCCGATGATCTTCTGTTCGGCGGGGAAGCGGGTGATATCCACGCCGGTCCCGACGGCAAGGAACAGCACCTGTCCATGCATCTGAGCAAACAGGCGAGCCTTCGCTGTACCACGGCGTAATTGCGATCCTTCACAAACGTCGTAGAGCCGGGCACGCAAATCCCAAACGCTCGTCATCACTTGACTGCTTTCGCTGGCCATGCTCGCGCCAATCGGCGTCGAAAAATGGCCCCGTACCATTCGAAATAGACAAAAAACAGGAACCCGGACGCCGCTCCAAGGGCCGCAGCATCGGAGCGCCCGAACATCCAGCCACTGACTTCGGCAACATCAACGAGCATCGGAACGATCATCGCCACGACCATCGAAGGCGCCATCGTCTCGATCGAGCCCAGCAACGGCGACAAGCCAAAGGCCATAAGCATCTGAATACCCATCGCCGCCGCCATGCCGAGAAGCGAAAGGACGAGAAAATTCCACGCCAATTGATGAAGCCACTGCATCACGACGCCAGATTCCGCTCCCACCGCTGCTAGAAAAACCGCATCGCCGACGTGGAACCAGCTCCAGAACCCGAAGGCCGGATCACGAGGATCCGGTGAAACAACTGTGCGGCGTACGTGGCGCGTGCCTTGACCAACGGGTCGAAGAGGATTACGGGTTGTCATACTCACTTCACACGAATCACGCGGTTCATCGTGCCGTGAAGGTTGGGTACGCGATCAGGGCCGCCACAACAGGCGTCCGGTTCGCCCGGCTCGCAACACCAGCAGCCATTCACCACAAACTTGTATTCGTATTGGCCCGGAGCAAGCTCTAGTGTCGCTGTCCACTTTCCCGTTTCATTCTTCTTCATGGGCGTTTCCGCCGGATTCCAATCGTTGAAAGTTCCGACGAGTATCACGGTTTCGGCCGATGGTGCGTCACATTCGAACTCAACCGGCTTCACGCCTGACGATTGTTGCGTTCTTGTGCTCATGAGCAGCTCCTTCTAATGACCTTGCTTCATTGATTCCGCTGATTTGCCGACCTTGGCAATCTCGGGGATGGTCATCCTCCCAGTGAGATGTTCTCGTACTCCTGTGCCAACTCCTCTGCGCGCCGATTCGACTCGTCCACGATCATGCTTCGGAGTTCGGCTCGAAACTCCTCATTTCCAACTTCGAGTGCGACTCGAATGACCCGGCCATCCGGGCCGATGACGACCGCGGCATTGTCCCCGTTGACGCCGTAAAGGCGCCGCACCGCTCCGGTCGCATCGCAGATGCTGAAGAGATTCCGCTGGTCCTGCACGAGGTGGCAATGGCCGTGATCGCACTGACCGTCGAACCAATGCACATCCACTCCGACAACCCGGACGAACGGTGTTCCCGCATTTTCTGAGACAATCTGCTGAAGCGCGGCTGCCGCAGGGCCGTGGGTATCCTGGACGCATTGCGTGAAGGCGAGAACCGTGAAGTCGCCGGTGAGGTTGCGGAGAGAGCGTTGTGTTCCGTTATCATCCACGTACACGAAGTCTGGATAGGGTTTGCCGTTTTCAGCTCCGGTCAGCCAACCGCGCGAAGGCTGCGAAGCCCTGCACCCAGCGATCAAGAGCAAAAGCCCGCATGCGATTGTTCGAGCGATCATGGGCAGGTCTCCAGCGAATCGATGGTGAACGTTGGCCACCATTCTCAACGTTGGATGCGCGAGGGCCGCGGTTCCTTCCCTCGCGTATTCTGCAGAATTCGGTGTTCAGCCGATGGGCCACGGCCTGTCGGTTCGCTGGCCCTGGACCGGCGCCGCGCGCCCCGCCATTGCTGCTTGAGCAAGCACGACCCACTCCATAACCACTTCTGACACCGGCGTTTACCCTGCTCTTGGGCAAGCGTCCTTCAATTCGCTGGCGGACGGTACTCACTCGCCGGATTCCGCCGACACACGCTCCCGAAGTTCGCGCCATTCGGTCTCGGGGACACTCCGGAACGCCTCCACGACCCGCGGGTCGAAATGGCTGCCAGCACTTTCTTCGATCTCCTGAACAGCGACGGCGTCTGAAAGCGCCTCGTGATACGGTCGCTTCGACGTGATCGCATCAAACACGTCGGCGACCGCGAATACTCTGGCGAGCAGGGGAATCTGATCGCCCGCCAGTCCACATGGATATCCGCTTCCGTCAAACCGTTCGTGATGAGACCTTACAACGACGACGGCTTCTTCCAGGAAGGGAGTCGCGCTCAGGATTCGTGCCCCCAGCTCCGGATGTTCGCGCATCTGCCGCCACTCGTCATCGGACAAGCCGCCCGGTTTGAGGAGGATCGCATCGGGGACGCCGATTTTTCCGATGTCGTGCAACAATGCTCCGAGTTCCAGCGCACGGAGTTCGGAATCCGCCAGTTTCAACTCCGTCGCGATCCGCAGGGCGAAGGAGCAAACGCGTTCGGAGTGCAGCCCCGTATCGTGTTCGCGCGTGTCCAGGGCCGCTACCAGCGCTCGCACCGCTCCGTAGTACGCTTGGGCCCTTGCCTTGAGCGCCGACTTTTCGCGACGTACGAGCACTCCCGCGATCCCGGCCACGATCCATACCGTGGCCATCTCACCGATCTGGTTGACGTTCTCCTCCGCATGCCCGGCCCACTGCAAGATGACATGCGGCAGATAGACCAGCATGACCGCCGCGGCGGAGATTGCGGCACCGCGAAAGTCGAACCAGATCGCGGCAAGCAGCACCGGCAGAATGAAGAGCTTTCGCATTAAGACGTGAAGAACCAGGAAGTGGCTTTCGCCGCGAGGCGTCCACCAATGTCCTGCTGCCACGATCAGAATCAGCAAGGCGACGGTCAGCACCCGGTGCCGTCCCGCCGCGACGGGGAGCAGATTCGTCGATGCGTGTTCATTCATCGTCATTCAACCAGTTTTGATGCGCCATCGCGTTCGGTCCTTCCCGCGAGGAGCGGCTACCTTGCCGTTCAGCCCGAGGGGGAACGGCACTTTCTCGATCCCAACGGTTTCCCTGTCCGTCGGAAACGGGTTCCGGCCCCGGTGCTCGCCGCTGCAATTTGAGTCCCGAGAACGCCGAACCGGCTGAGAATCGACGGTGTTGCGGAAGGAAATACGGGACTGGCGCATCCAATACGAAGGAGAACTACTGTGCCCGGCGAGCCCGTTCGGCGCGGTTTGCCCGAAGCCGTGGAGACTTCATGACTGGTGCTGACGGCGCTAACGACCCAGCGGACATGCCGTCGCGGCCTCCGCGTTTCTGGAACACGCTTGCGTTCCGAATCGCGATGTTAATCAACACAACCGCCATCTTGGTGCTCGGTTCGGCCGAGTTCATCGACTTCAGACATGAGCGTCGGGCGCTACTCTCACAGGAATACGAGAAGCTCAAGGAGGAAGCGGACGTGCTCGGCGTTGCCCGATCTCGCTTCGGAAACCCGGACGACTTTCAACCTTTCCTCGACGATTTTTGCACGCAGATGAGCTCTGCTGCGTCACCGGGACACCACATTCTGGTGCTCGACCCGAGCGGAACGGTCCCGCTCCGAGCCCATGCCAGGGCGGATCCTGACCTCGAAGGGGAGATGATTGCGGCCGTTCGTGGGCCGAATCCGTCGGCGGAATTCAAGCACCGGAACGCCGTCTACCTTGTGGCAACCGCTGCGACACGGGGCGGCCGATCAATCGTTGTCGCGCAGTCCCTGGATCCGATGCTGCGATTGCTGCGGTCGCGGGCTATCGGCCGGCTTTTCGGCGTTGGTGCCCTCACACTCCTGATTTTCGTGGCAACCGGCGTCGGCCTATGGTTCTGGATTCGCCGCCCTCTCAGGCAACTTGTAGCCGTTGTCGACGAGGTCGGCCGAGGACGATTCCAAACCCGGGCGGATGGTGTGGGTAGTGCCGAAGTTCAGTTCCTTGCGAGGGGAATCAACGCGATGGCACAGTCTCTAGGCCGGGTCGAAAACACCCGCAGGGCAGAGATGGAGCGCGCCCGCAAAATCCAACAACGTCTCTTGCCACCGCGTGAGACCCGACTGCACGGCCTGAGCCTCTTTTCAGCTTTTCTGCCCACGACAAGTGTAGCCGGCGACTTGTTCGATTGCGTGGAACTCCCCGACGGATCCGTCGTTCTGGCGGTGATCGACGTTGCGGGACACGGCGTGCCCGCCGCTCTCTACACCGCCCTTCTCCGCACCGTGCTGCGTTACGAGATAAACGGCACGTCCGGCCTCGATGACCTGCTTTCAAGAACGAATCGGCAGCTTCAAGCGGTGTCCGATGCGGGGGACTTTGCCACATGCTTTGTCGTCCGAGTCGAACCAGACCACCAGAACATTCAATTCTCCAAAGCCGGTCACGATGCCGCGATCCTGCTTCATCTGGACGGTTCCGTGGACCTTCTTGAAACTGAGGGCCTGCCGCTCGGGATTTCACCGGGTGAAGGCTATCAATCCGGTAGCGTGCCGTTTCGGCCTCAAGACCGGCTGATACTGTACACGGATGGATTGCACGAGTTGTTTGACGCGGGAGGCGTGCCTTTCGGCCGGGAGCGGTTGCTTCAACTCGTGCAAACTACCCGGCAACTCTCACCGGAAGAACAGGTCAGCCACATCATCGCGAAGGCACAGGAATTTCAGGGGTCATCTGCGTTCGGCGATGACGTGACGCTTGTCATCCTTCAACGAGACTGATTCGAGGCTCACCAGCTCATGTCGCATACCGCAACCGCCCAAGCATCTGCGGCACCACCCAAATCGCCGTCGCCGGCGCTGGCCTTTGGGCTATCATCTTGGAGTAAGAGGACTTATGCTACCCGATACGCGGTCCAGCGGGACAGACTCCGACCAGGTAGCAAGGCGAACGCGGTGGACGAACGGCAACTCATCACAGCATGTCGAGCGATGGACCGCAGCGCTCAGCGGCGGCTCTACGACCAGACGGTTGAGCGGGTATACCGCCTCATCTTCCGCATGGTCAGGAACGCCGACGATGCCTTTGACCTCACGCAGGAGGTTTACGTTCGGGTCTTGACTCGGATTGACGAGTTTCGCGCCGAGTGCTCACTCGCCACGTGGATTCACCGAATCGCGGTGAACGAGACCCTCGCATTCCTTCGCCGCCGACAAACCCAGAATCGCCACCTGAATTCGTCCGCCCGCCGGGACGAGGCCCGGTCCGCTTACGTGTTGGGACAGGACGAGCAGCTCGACGTGCAGACGGCACTCGACCAGCTCTCGGAAGAGGACCGGTTGATCCTATTTCTACGGTATGACCAGGGACATGATTACCGGGCAATCGGGGAACTGCTGGAGTGCGCGGAAGGGACCGTCGCCTCACGCCTCTCCAGGGCACGGCAACGCCTCAGGGAGGCATTGACGGACGGCTATTCTTTTAGGGAAGGAACCCGGGCTCCTGCGCATCAAAATGATGGAAGTGGGCATCTTCGATTGACCGGCGTCGACGCTGGTGACCGGGAAACACAAGAATTCGGTGCCAAGCGTCGCGCCGCGGGCGGTGAACGGCCATGACATGCACTGAGATCAAAGACAACCTTGGTCCTTACGTGGACGATGAACTTCCGCCCACGGATGCACAGCGCTTGCGAGCCCATCTTGCTCAGTGCGACTCGTGCAGCGCCGAAGTCGCTTCACTGCGCGAACTCGCCGCCGCGATTGCCGACGGACCCGCTACGCAGGTTCCTCCCTCACTCTGGACGGCAATTGATCGGCGTCTTTCCGGGCAGGCATCGGGTACTGTCTCACTGAGGCCCCGCAGACGCGCCGCGCCCGCCATTCGCATCGCAGCGATGATTGCGCTCGTCGTGGGCTTGGGCGGACTCGCTTTCGTCGTTCGACAGGGCGAAAGCACGGCCCAGGCGTCAACCATCGACTTTGGCGTGATTCTCGATGCGCTGCCGCTCGACCCGCAGAAGGCGTTTTCGCGTTTCCTGACGCTCTACAAAGGTGTGGAGATTTCGCCTGGTCAAGCTCGTTCCTTTGCCCCCGATTTGGACTTCGAGGTGCCGGCCATGCTTCCAGGCGGTTTTCAGCGATCGAACACATATGGCCTGCGCTTCGGTTCGAATCCCGGCGTCGCCGCGCGCTACGAGAAATCCGGCGAGTTGCTCGTTGCGATCTTCCATCCCACGGTCCACCCAGAGCAGTTTGGCACGCACAAGGATTATCCCTGTGTCGTCGGTGACCACCACGGCCATGCGGTGGCGGTTGGCGATTGGCGCCTTGTCCATGTGACCGATCCGGTCACCTGCCATTGCGTACTTAGTCGGCTCGACGAAACTGAGTTGGCTCCGGTACTGAAGGCAGTCGCCCCGCGCTCGAAGCCCTCCGAATCATCAGGCCACTAAATTCGGTGCTCCAGCTACTTCCGGCAGCACGACGGCACAGCCGCATTAGCATTCGACTTGTCCTGCTCCGCCGGACAACGATCCTTGCAAACCAATTTCCCGGTGAGCGGGCACACAATGCGACCGGGGCAGTCTGGTCGGTCGTGATCCACAGTTGGGCACTTGTCGCGGCAGACCAGTTCGCCGATCCGAGGGCAGACGACTCTACCCGGACAGTCCGGGCGGTCCGCCTGAGCCGTGGCAAGCTTTGCTGCACCCAGCGTTGCCAAACCCAGACCAGTCAAAGTGATAATCATGACCTTCGATTTCTTCATGATCGACTCCTTTTCTTCGCGGGCCGCAATTCTCGAAGCACCGCGCATTCGCCCGAGGAGGCGCGGCATCGATTCAATGCCCGAGCCAACATGGATCGGACGTGCTTTAGATCGCCCAGCTTACGGTCGATTTCAGCCAATCGGCGCTCCAAGAGCGGTCGCACTTTGGATCGGCAGGCACTCAAACCGGCCTCGTCGAGTTCGAGCAGCCTCCGGATGTCGTCCAACGCGAACCCGATCGCTTGAGCTGAGCGGATGAATCGGAGCCGCTCCACGGTCCGATCGTCGTAGAGCCGATACCCCGCTCGACTCCTACTTAGCGGGATTCGTCGGATTTGCAGGTTGACGCATTTCGACGCGTTTCTTCGCCGTAGAACCGTGGTCGAATTGCACGTCGCGAGTCCATTGGCATTCAATCACCGGCGATTAGCATTAGCCCACGATCAGTCCAAGCGCCGGCTTGGTTTCATTGATGCTCCAACAACGTGGTGGCGTAGCCAGCGGCAATCATTGCCTCAACCACCTGATCGGCGGCACGCGGACTGCCGGCGGCGTACCGAACCACCGCCGTCTTGGTCGGGTAGTCAACCTCGACGGACGCCACATTCGGGAGCTTGGCCAGCGCCGCGCGCAGCCCGGTCGCGCATCCGTCGCAGGTCATCCCTTCGATACGGAACTTGGCCGTGGCGAGGGGTACATCCGGTGCGAGAGCACTCTGCGATGTCGGAGCCGCGAACAGGTAGCCGACATAGTTCGGGAAGAGCACGAACGCGCCGACCAAGCCCGTGGCCGTCCACAGCATGATTCGGTTGACCGCACGCAGCCTCCGGTTGGGGGCCGCGCAGTCGAAGTCCGGAGCGCAGGTTGCCCGACGGAAGTAGACTGTGTAGAACCCGAAGCTCAGGAAAACGAGCGCGCCCGTGATGAAGTAGAGTCGGTACGCCTCGAAGAACCCGGCTACGCCCGCCGCCGACACACCGAACGCGATCAGAACCAGCGGGAGCCAGCAGCAGGCCGACGAGAGGATCGCAGCCAGCACCGACCCGCCCGCCGCGACAACGCCCGCCCGGCGACTGGGCACTTCGACGCCGTGCGCGCCAGATAATGTCCGGCAGCTATCCTCGCGGGCCCTGTCCGTCAGTTTCTTATGTGCAGCACCGGAAACGCAGCAGTCCTCGCGGTCGCCGAGACCGCGTCGTGCCGACCCATCCTCGCGGCCAGCAAGTCTGAACCCCTGCTCCACGACTTCCTGCACGCTCCTCAGGCAGCAGCCGCCCATCGGATTCATGTATTCGCAGCGGCAACCCGGCCCCTTCATCGCCGTCTTGATGCTGTCCAGCACCGTCGATAGACCCGTCTGGAGTATCTCCTCGTGGATTTCCTCGATGCTGTGGTCGAAGCAGTAGCACACCGGACGGGGCGGTGCGGTCTCCTTCAATCCGAACCGTACAGAGAGGTCGGTCTTGTCGAAGGCGGTGGCGCCGTCGGCGCCAAAGTAGACCGTCCCACATTCCGGCGTGGAGCACACATGGTAGGGGTCGTCCCCGATGTCCTCCCTGCACTTCGGGCGGAGCAGGCTTACGAGCGTCACGCGCCTAACCTTACTTCCATTGTTCCCACATTGAGGGCAACGCGGCATGTGTGTTCCTCTGACGCGGCCTGAGTGCGATTGGCCCGATCGCGATCAACCTTTCCTGGCGCAGCAGGGCGGCACCTCGGCCTGTGGTGCGTCGGCTGTCGCGCCGCTCTTGTGGAGCGGGCAGCGATCCTTGCAAACTAGGTCCCCAGTCAACGGACAGACGATCCGACCTGGGCAGTCAGGACGGTTCGGATCGACGGTCGGGCATTCGTCCCGGCAAACGATCTCGCCCGTCTGTGGACAGGTGATCTTACCAGGACAGTCCGGGCGCTCGGCGCGCGACTGTGCCAGCACGATGCCCGCGACGGCAACAAGTCCAACGGCGGCGGCGAAAGCCAGCGTGAGTGGCCTGAGTGTACTCATCAGTTCGATCTCCGTATTCCGCGTTTCCGTTTCAAGTCCGCCACGACGGCGCACCCTTTCTTCGATTTGCGGCAGCGCTCAAGCGCGTCGGCCAGCGTGGCTCGCACGCGGCGCAGGTCGGCGAGCTTCTCATCGACCTCGGCCATCCGCCGCCCGATCAGCGCCTGCACTTGCTTGCAGGGCGAGTCCCCGTTCAACTGCAGTAGCGCGCGGATGTCGTCCAGCGTGAATCCGACGGCCTGTGCCGCGCGGATGAACTCCAGTCGCTCGACGGCGCTATTGTCGTACAGGCGGTAGCCCGCCCGGCTGCGGTCGGTCGGCGAAAGGAGCCCCTTGCGCTCGTAGTACCTCAGCGTCGTGGTGGCCACGCCCGCCGATTGGGCTGTCTCGCCGATGGTTAGTTGTCCCGCGTTTTGCGTTCTCATGGTTTCACCTCGCTAAGTATACACCTTATACCTACATGTAAGGTCAAGAGACGCCAGGAAGAGATCGGAGTGATTGACTCTAAATCCTTACGCGGTAGCTTGTTACGGCCACGTACACGAACTCAAAACGCCCGTAGGCACCGACCCGAATCGACACTGATGAGGCACTGAGCTGTGATCCGCGGGCGTTTAATGGTCGGCCCCTTGAAAGACGTCCCGCTAGTTAGCCCTCTGAGGATTGCGGTCCCGCCCGAGCGCTGAGTAGAACACGGGGAGCACCAAGAGAGTCAGGAATGTCGACGTGACGACGCAGCCGATCACGACTGTCGCCAGCGGCCGCTGCACTTCCGCGCCGACGCCGGTATTCAGCGCCATGGGAACAAACCCGAGACTGGCGACCAATCCTGTCATCAGAACAGGCCGAATCCTCGTGAGGGCTGCCTCACGGATGGCATCGCGGAGACTCCTGCCCTGTTCCATCAGCCCGCGCAGAAACGAGACAAACACCATATCGCCGAGAACCGAGACGCCCGACATGGCCACGAATCCAACGCCGGCCGACACGCTAAAGGGCATGTCTCGAAGGTGTAGGGCGACTATGCCCCCGATCGCGGCAAGGGGCAGCGTCATGAATATTCGAATCACGTCCATCACTCGTCCGTAGGTCAGATATAAGAGTAGGAATATCAGCAGCAAGGCCAGCGGAACGACGATCATCAACCGACGACTCGCGCGTTCCAGATGCTCGAATTGACCGCCGAATCGTACGTAGTAACCGGTCGGGAGTACCACCTCGGAGGCAATCCGCTCCTCGACATCCTTCACGAGGCCGCCGATATCTCTACCACGGGCGTTGCACTGCACGATAAGGCGGCGTTTGCTCCATTCGCGGTTGATGGTGGACGGCCCTTCCGTGATGCGTAATTCTGCAAGCCGATACAGCGGCAGGCGCTCGCCCGACGCAGTAGGAATCAGCAGGTTGCCGACCCGCTCTGGATCCGTTCGATACTCGTCTGGAAGTCGGACCGTCAGCGGAAATCGTACTTGACCCTGTCGGATTTCACCCATCTGGAGGTTGCCGATCGAGGCTATAAAATCGAGCACGTCGCCGGCGGAAATCCCGTAGCGTGCCAGTTGATTCTGTCGCACGCGGATTTCCAATAGGGGCTGCCCCGTGACCTGCTCGACCGTCACATCGCTCGCGCCCGGCACGCGTTCCAACAGTCCAGCGATTTCATCGCCAATCGATTTCAGAGCTTCAAAATCATCACCGAAGACCTTGATCCCGAGATCGCTGCGTATGCCCGCCACCATTTCATTGACGCGCATTTCGATGGGTTGCGTGAAGATAGCGCGCATCGCGGGCATTCCGGCAAGCACTGTCTCCATTTGCTCGACGAGCTCCGCCTGTGTGCCGGCCCGGGTCCATTCATCACGAGGCTTGAGGGTCAGGAACACGTCTGTCAATTCAAGTCCCATGGGATCTGTTGCAACTTCGGCTGTTCCGGTTCGTGACCAGATGTGCAGGATTTCATCCGGAAACTCTGCCAACATGAGTTTCTCTAGTTGCGTTCCATACCGGACTGACTCATCCACTGAGACGCCCGCCAGACGTACCGTGTTGATGACCAGCGCCTCTTCGGATAACCGAGGAATGAACACCGTTCCGAGTCGAGACCCCAGAAAGACCCCACCGGCGAGTGCGATCGCTACAGCCGAAAGTACCAGCACGCGATGGCGTAGCACAAAGTCCAAGGCCGGTGTATAGACTCGCTTTGCAGCCCGAACCAAAATGGGGTCTCGCTCGCGCGGCTTCCTCGGTAGCAGCAGGCTGGCGAGTACGGGCATCAACGTAAGCGACAGCACGAGCGATCCGATCAGGGCAAAGATGACGGTGAGTGCCATTGGGCGAAACAGCTTTCCTTCAATCCCCTCCAGCGTCAGGATCGGCAGATAGACGATCATGATAATCAGTTCGCCGAACATCGTAGGCTTACGAACTTCGATAGCGGCGTCGCGCACCACGTCAATTCGCGACCGCTTGCCCCCATCATGTGCAAGGTGCCGTACGCTGTTCTCGATCTGAATGACCGAACTGTCTACGATCAAGCCAAAGTCTATCGCTCCCAGGCTCATCAAGCTGCCCGCGATACCCGCTTGAAGCATGCAATTGGCGGCGAACAGCATCGACAAGGGTATGGCCGCGGCGACAATCAGCCCGGCTCGCAGGTTTCCTAGGAAAACAAAGAGCACAGCTATGACGAGGATTGCGCCCTCGACCAGATTCGTCTGCACAGTGTGAAGGACGTGGTCGACCAGTTCCGTGCGATCGTACACCGCGGTTACGTTGACATCTTCCGGCAACGATGGGCGAATCTCCTCCATTCGCGCCTTCATGCGTTCGGTGACTTCGCGCGTGTTTTCGCCCATCAGCATAAAGCCGAGCCCGAGCACCGCTTCACCTTGGCCGGCGTAGGTGACGGCGCCTCGGCGAATCTCGTGACCGTCAACGACTCGGCCGAGGTCGCGTATGTACACCGGCACGCCATCCTCGGACTTTATGACGACTTCTTCGACCTGCTCAAGCGTTGTGAGCAACCCGACGCCCTGCACTAACAGTGATTCGCCGGCTCTGGTGATGTTGCCGCCGCCGACATTCATGTTGTTTCGCCGCAGGGCCTCGAAGACGTCGAGGAGCGTCAGATCATACTTCAGCAATCGGGCGGGATCGACGACGACCTGGTACTGGCGCTCACGACCACCCCAGCTATTGACTTCCGCGACGCCCGAAACGCTTCGCAATTGCGGCTTGACAATCCAGTCCTGAATCGTACGCAGTTCACTCAGGCTGCGTGTCTGGCTGGTCAAGATGTAGTGGAACACTTCACCGAGTCCCGTCGCTACCGGGCCCATCGTCGGGCTTGGCAGGCCCTCGGGCAGGTCAACCGTGCCCAACCGCTCCATCACGAGCTGCCGCGCAAAGTAAATGTCGACGCCGTCCTCAAAAATGACCGTGACTTGCGACAGTCCGAACTTCGAAAGCGACCGGACTTCCTTGAGCGACTTCAGGCCGCTGATGGACTGTTCCACCGGAAACGTGATCTGCTGTTCGATCTCCAGTGGCGTCAAGGCCGGCGCAACGGTGTTGATCTGCACCTGCACAGGCGTCGTGTCCGGAAACGCGTCAACCGGAAGATGCGCAGCCGAGAATGCGCCCGTAATGACGACCAACGCGGTCAGTGCGATGACGAGAAAGCGATACCGTAGCGACCATTCAATGATTGCATTCAGCATACGATGTCACCTTCCTGGTTCGACTTCGCAACACCCAGCGCCGATGCTGCCCTTGAGGATCTCCGTCTTCATCAAGAAACTGCCGATGCTGGCAATGGCTTCGCCCTCCTTCAGGCCGTTGAGAATCTCCACGAATCCGTTGGCGCGGGCGCCTAGCACGACCTTGCGAGGCTGAAAGACCGTTTCAGATTCCTCGACGAACACGAGCTGACAACATCCGTCGGTCTGGACGGCATCGACGGGAACTCCTACCACATGCTCGTTGTCATGGAGGACAATTCTCGCTTGTCCGAACATCTTGGCGCGGAGCAGGCCTTCAGGATTCGGCAGGCTTGCCCGAAGGCGAACGGTTCGCGTGCGATCGCTCACTTGGCTACTGATCCAGGCGACCTTTCCCTCAAAGTTGGCGCCCGACATGCTGTCCACGATGAACTGTACTGGCAGTCCGACCCGCAGTTGACGCAGGTCGCGCTCGTACACATCGGCCATGAGCCACATCTCCGAGGTGTCAACCACAACAAAGAGCACGTTATCTGCTTCTACCGACTCGCCGACGGACACGGCGCGATCGACGACGCGCCCGGAAGCGGGACTTCTCAGCTCGAAGCGAGAAAGCGATTCGTGCGGCTCGCTTCCAATCTTGGCGATCTGATCCTGATTCAAACCCAGGATGTGCAGCCGGCGCTCGGCGGACTCCAAAGCAGTCCGGGTTATTTCAACCCCGCGTTCCGCAGACAGCCGCGCCTGATCGACGTTAAAGCCGACCTCCTCACGTATGGCGACAAAATCAGCTTCGGCAGCCGCAAGCGCGCTTTGGGCGGCCTGATAATCCCGCTCGCTGTTGATCTTCTTTTGCTGAAGCGTCTCCGCTCGTGCGGCTTCCGACTTCGCCAATTGCAGCGCAGCATGAGCCCGCAGCAGCTTCGCCTTCGCGTCGCCCACCGGCGATTTATCGAGTGCCTCGCGAATCTGGACGGGCTGCGCGTCCGCCGTGCATACATCGAGCATTCGCCGCGTCCCTTCATAAATCGTGCCGACGCGTTCGAGGTCCGCCTTTGCCAGCTTGAGATTCTGGGCGCGTTCGATGTACTCGCTCTTGGCCTCTCCGAGGCTGGGGCTGTCGATGACGACCAGTCGATCACCGACGTTCACGTTGCTACCAAGTTCTACGGGAACTTCCCGGATCACTCCGGACACCAACGGCGTCACGCGAGTCATACGAGTCGCGTCGAACTCGATCTCAGCAGGGACATCAATCGTCGCAGACATCGTTCGCCGTCCAACTCTTTCAACCGTGATTCCCGCCTTCCGGACGATACTGGGATCAAGAAAGGTCACGCGAAGCGTATCGACCTGGCACAAGGGATCGCTCGCGCCTGTCAGGATTCGAGGCGAGCGCTCCAACAGGATTCCCTTAAGTTTGTCGTCAATCACGTTGGTCGCCGCCGGCCGCATGGCCGCCCATTTCTCGCGCACCTGCGGATTGCAGATCGTGCATTGAGTCTCCGGCAGCCCATGTTCACCGCACCAGTCGTTGGCGCCCTTGAAACCGGCGATCAGGGCCGAATTGCATCGGGTGCAAACGGACTCGGGAACCCCGTGCTCCGAGCACCACTTTCCAGCGAAGCGCGATTCGTCATCGTCAGGCGTGTTGCCCATGCTTCTCGAATCGCCGTGTTGATCCTGGTTAGAGGCTGCGGGATTGAGCTTGTGCCATTCCGCCTCGACTTCCGGGTGACAGGACACACACTGCGACTCAGGTAGTCCGTGCTCCTCGCACCAGTCACTCGCCTCCTTAAACGCGGCAATCAATGACGAATTGCACCGCGTGCAGACCGACTCCGGTACACCGTGTCCGCCGCACCAGCCCTTATCGAGCGTCGGCTCGATCGGGCTGGAAGCAGGACCGAGGGAACTCGTCCCGCTCTCGGACACGGAGGCGGCTCCGGCTTTCTCCTTGGCCGCGTTCGCAGGATCGAGCTTGGCCCATTCCGCCTTGATCTCCGGGCGGCAGATTGTGCACTGCGACTCAGGAAGATTGTGTTCCGCGCACCAATCGCTGGCGTCCTTGAATTGCGGAATGAGCGATGCGTTGCACCGAGTACAGACGGATTCCGGCACGCCATGCCCGCTACACCAGCCCTTGTCAAGGGTGGGGGCTAGGGCGCTGGCAGCAGGGCCATTGGACGTACCAGAGCCGTCGTCGCCTGATGAGCTTGTGGGTCCGCCAGATCCGCTGTCCGCTTTTTTTTCGCAGCCGACCGATGAGAAGCACGCAACGATCGCGCAAGCGATCACTATCGACATCCAACGTCTTTCTTGCATTGATGATCTCCTGACAATGGGATTCGTTTCCAGTTGCTGAACTTCGCACCTGATTGCGCTATCAACAAACAGCTCCGCGTACACCGATTGGGCGCGCGGTCAATGAGGGCATCGAAATTGTTAACGGAGATCAGATCAGCAGTGGAACGTCGGATACTGGGAAGGGCAGTCTGGAACCTGGCAAGGAGTGAAGGGAATCAGGGCGAATCCTCGGACAGGCCATTGAGTTGATGACGATGACCACGAGGATGGCCGGTTGGGCGTCAAGTGCGGCGGCTTTGGACTCGTCAGACGGTTTGACCGCTCCAGCGCAGATACCTGCGCACGCCTCACATTTTCGAGGAGTTGAATCCGGTACCGTCGTGTCTGTGTTGCAGCCATCCTCCACATCGGTACAGCAAGCCGACCCCAAGGGCTCATCGTTACTTGCCCGAAGGGACTCGTGATCGCAGCAGGCGACAAGCACGCCCGCCTTGCAGAGCGCAGGCGGACCAACCAGCAGGCACGCCATCAACAGTCTGACCGCTCCTCGAATCATCACGTCTATTCTACCCTCTGACCCGACGCCCGTCGAATGCCGGTCGATAATGCCGCCCCCTCCCGGAACCCAGATCGAAGCAGCCGTAGGCCGTTTGCCGTAACCAACAGCGAAGCACCCATATCGGCCGCGATGGCCATCCAGAGGTTTGCCAGCCCGGGGACCGCGAGTACCAGGAATACCGCCTTGATGCCCAAGGAAAGGGCGATGTTCTGCATGATCACGCGGCGCGTGCGACGGCTGTGGCGCAAGAGCCAGGGGAGCTTGCGTAGGTCGTCGGTCATCAGGGCGATGTCGGCAGTTTCCAAGGCGGCGTCGGTGCCCCCGACGCCCATCGCGATGCCGACGCTCGCGGCCGCCAGTGCCGGCGCATCGTTGATTCCGTCGCCAACCATGAGTACGTGCTCGTGCGAGTGTCGGAGCGCTTCGACGGCCTTGACCTTGTCCGCCGGGAGTAGCTCGCCGCGCGGTTCAATTCCGCCGCATTCCTTGGCGATCGCTTCGGCCGTTCCAGTGTTGTCCCCCGTCAGCATGATGACGCGTTCAATGCCGTCGCGACGCAGAGACTGTATAGCCTCCGGGGCTTCCTCGCGCAAGCCGTCGGCGAGAAGGATGACACCGAGAGGACGCTTTTCCGACGCGATGCCGACGACCGTGTGATTGCAATCCTCATGCTCGGTCATCACTCGATGAATCTCGTCGGTGCAGACGTTTTTCTCTTCGAGTAAGCGATGGTTGCCGAGGAAGTGACGAGTGCCGTCCACGGTCGCCTGTGCACCCTTACCGCGAATAGCCTGATAATCGTGGCAAGGCGGCGGCGAGATTCCTCGTTCGTTGGCGAAATCGACGATGGCCCGCGCGATCGAGTGTTCACTGCGTTGCTCGATCGCGGCTGCGAGTTCCAACAACCCCTGCTCCGTGGCATCGCCGAGCGGTATTACCTCTTGAACGACCGGTTTGCCGTGCGTCAGCGTCCCTGTCTTGTCGATGGCGATCACGCGAGTCCGGCCGACGGCTTCCAGGAATTCGCCTCCTTTGATGAGCACGCCGTTTCGGGCGGCGGCGGCCAAGCCGCTCACGACCGAAACGGGCGTCGAAATGACCAGGGCGCAGGGGCATGCGATGACCAGCAAAACGAGTGCGCGGTAGAACCACGCCGACCATGCTGCGCCGAAAAACAGAGGCGGCACGATGCACAATAGTACGGCGCCGATGACGACGGCCGGTGTGTAATACCGAGCGAACGTCTCGACGAACTGCTCGGATCGAGAACGGCGAGACTGAGCCTGCTCGACCAGACGAATAACGCCTGCTAGCACAGTGTCGCCGGCAGCTTTGGTGACCCTGACGGTGACGGCGCCGTCCTGGTTTACGGTACCGGCGAAGACCTCGTCACCAGGCGCCTTGTCAACCGGAGCTGATTCGCCGGTGATTGGGGCTTGATTGACCGTCGTTTCGCCTTCCACGACTTCGCCATCAAGCGGAAACTTTTCACCCGGACGGATGACGATTCGGCTCCCAACCTCTACGTCCTCAACCGCGAGTTCGCGCTCCGATCCATCCTCTTGCAACACTCGGGCCCGTTCCGGACTGAGTTCCATGAGGGATTGGATTGCACGTCGCGCGCGGTTGACGCTCCATGTTTCCAGCAGGTGGGAAATAGCAAAGAGAACAGCGACGGCTGCACCTTCGAGCCACTCACCGAGTCCGACCGCGCCGATGACCGCCACTGTCATCAGCACATTCATGTCGAGGCGTAGCCGACGCAGCGAAGACCATGCCTTGGGCAGAACAAAACGCCAGGCAGCGGCGATGGCGAGTGTGTATGCTATCGCCGCCGGCCACGGGGCATGAAGAATCATACTTGCGGGAAACAACGACAACGCAGCGCCGATGGCCGCTGCGGCGGCGGAAGTCACAGCCATCCAGAACGGGCCCTTGGGAGACGGAGCTCGCGCGTCATTCGGCCCCGTAGATGAGTCCTCCAAGACCGATGCCTTCATGCCCGTAGTCCGAACCCGTCGGATGATCTCGTCCACGTCGATTCGGGCGGGATCATGTTCAACCGTCATGGACGACTGCATCAGATTGAACGACAGGTCATCGACACCATCCACAGCCAGGCATTGCTGCAGCTCCGCGATTTCGTCGGGGCAGTCCATGCCTGCTACGCGGAATTGCGTGGACGTTTTGGCCACTTTCAAGCTCCATCCCGATCAGTTGGCACTATCGATTGCTCGGGGTCGGTATCAACGCATCTACCGACATGATGCCGAATTCGTACGATGAAACCGTCAGATGCCTGCACAGGAAAAACAGCCTCAAAACGCGCGTGGCGAACGCGTCGGGCGCTTCGCGGAACTCGGCGTACACTTGCCTTGGTTTCGGCGAGTGTTTGTCCCGTGGCATTGTCGATCCGCACATGAACGTGAGCGGGCCGCGATGAACGACGAACGTATCCAACTACCGAGATTCCGTCGTCCGTTCGGTAGGCGTGTATGTCGCGGTAATGTCCGCGTTCGTCGGGAACCTTTTCCAGTCGGAGCGCGCCGGAATCGAATAGATCTACTCGACCGGGCGCACACCCAGTAATAAATGCTGCGCCAGCTACCGACACCAAGATTCCGATGACCCGAAATATCATCGCGCATCGTTCCGCCGTCATTTCGCGCCCTTTCGCCGCAGGTGACACCACACAATCGGAAATGAGATCGCCGATATCGTGACGAACACCGCCATTACGATTCCCTGAAGAGGGAAGTACCAATGGCCATACTTCGCGCGATGACTGGCCATGTCGTGGTACAGAAGCCAGTCGACGAGCACGGCGAGTACCACGAAGGGAATCGTCCATGCCACCATGCTGCGTACGCTCGGCGGTTTCGGCGAACGCCGTGCGCTTTGGCTCCCGCCTCGCCGGCGCCTACGGTTTCGCTTTTTCCTTGTCATGATCGTGGCCAGCGTGATCGTCATCATGTCCCTTGTGGTCGCCGTGAGTCTTGCATTCGCCGTGTCCGACACAGCGAAGCTTGGTTCCCTCGCGGACCCACAGATGAGCATCATCCCCCTCGCCGGTCACGAAGTACTGCGTTTCACTCTTGACCGGCTGGGCGGTTCCGGGCTGCGCAAAAAGATTGGCAGCGCAGGCAGTCAAGCCAACGCCCAGAAACAGACCTACAGCAACGCTCTTCAGACTTACATTTCGCATGACTTGTCTCCTTGGCAAAGTGCCACATGAACAACAATGCTTGGCAAGTACACCGTCGCACCCGCCTCAACCTGTTCGGTTTGAATCGCGCGAATCATCGTCTTCTCTGGGTTGTTCGGACGACGGTCCGGCAGCCGAAGTATCCGACTCCCGTTGAGATTCCAGCGACCTTGCGTCGGGCTCCTCCCATTTTTGGGGAACCGGACTCGGCGCACCGCTGGGATCCCAACCAGTGAAGATTCGATAGAGCGCCGGAAGCACGAGCAGCGTAAGAAGCGTGCTTGTCACAAGCCCTCCGATGACGACCGTTGCAAGCGGACGTTGGACTTCAGCGCCGGTGCCGGTTGCTAGTGCCATCGGCACAAACCCCAGTGACGCGACGAGCGCGGTCATGAGCACTGGTCTTAGTCGGGTCAATGAACCGTGAATAATGGCCTGATCACGCGCCATGCCTTCCTGGCGAAGCTGGTTGATGAACGTGACCATAACCAGACCATTCAGTACCGCGACGCCGGACAAGGCAATAAAGCCGACCGCTGCCGAAATGGAGAAGGGCATGTCGCGCAGCCAAAGCGACGCAATACCTCCGGTGAGTCCCAGCGGTACGGCGCTGAAGACGAGAAGCGAATACTTTGCGCTCTTGAACGTGCTGAATAGCAGAATGAAAATCAGCAGAAAGCAGATCGGCACAACCACAGCCAGCCGGCGCTTGGCCGCAACGAGGTTTTCGAATTGTCCGCCCCAATCAATCCATTGACCTGACGGCTGCGAAATCGCCCTTACCTTTGCCTGTGCCTCTGCCACGAACGAACCGAGGTCGCGCCCGCGCACATTGCACTGCACAAAGACGCGCCGCTTGCCGTTTTCGCGGCTGATTTGATTGGTTCCCTCGGTGACGTCGATTCTCGCAACGTCGCCAAGTGGGATAAATCCCATGCGCGCCGGCGGCGTCATGATTCCGGTCAATTGTGAAGCGGATGCGACGCGAACATCCTCGAAGTCGTCCTCGCGGGCTGGAAGAGGAATCCACAGGTTTTCGAGCGTCTGCGGTTGCGCGCGAAGCGAATCGGGGAGCCTAACGATCACGTCGAATCGGCGGTCGCCCTCGAAGACCAGGCCCGCTTCTCGGCCACCGATCGCGACAGCCACAACGTCTTGCACATCGGCAACATTGAGCCCGTAGCGCGCGATCGCGGCCCGGTCGATCTCCACAGTGAGGACCGGCATGCCGCTTGTTTGTTCGACTCTCGCATCCGCGGCGCCAGGAATCGTCTGCAGCACCGCCAGTATTTGGTCCGCGGTCTTTCGCATCGCGTCGAAGTCATCGCCATAGACCTTGACCGCCACGTCGCCTCGCACGCCGGCAATCAGTTCGTTGAACCGCATTTCGATGGGCTGCGTGAATTCGTAGTTGTTGCCCGGTAGGGCCTTGACGCTCAGCTCGATGAGCTTGAGCAACTTGCCCTTATGGCCTATGGCTACGACTGTATCGTGTCCACCCTCATCACTTCCGTGGGCGTCTTCCTCCTCGCCGTGACCCATTATCCGCTCCATCTCCTCTGTCTTCGCCGCAATCAGCTTGTCCAACTCAGCCTCGCTGCGCCATTCTTCTTCGGGCTTCAGAATGACGAAGGTGTCCGCCACGTTCTGCGGCATCGGGTCTGTCGCCATTTCTGCGGTGCCGATTTTGGAATAAAGAAAAGCGACCTCCGGAAATGCGCTGACGACACGCTCAACGTCAAACTGCATCTCCTGTGATTGCGTGAGAGACGTGCTTGGAATGCGAAGCGCATGCATCGCGAGATCCTTCTCATCCAGCCTGGGCACGAACTCCTGTCCCAACGTGTTGAACAAGACCAGCGACGCGGTGAAAATTACAACCGCAACGCCTGCGACCGCCCAACGGGCCCTTAGCGCCCAACGAACTGCGGGCTCGTACGCTGCCTTTGCCCACCGAATGACGAAGACTTCTTTTTCCTTCACCCGGCCTCGCACCAGAATCGCCACCATTGCCGGCACGAAAGTCAACGACAAGACGAATGCTCCGGCCAAGGCGAATATGACGGTCAGCGCCATCGGGTGGAACATCTTCCCTTCGATGCCCGTCAGTGTGAGGATCGGCACGTACACAACTGTGATGATGGCCTCGCCGAAGGCGGTTGCGCTACGCACCTGTTTGCTGCCTTCGAAGACGATGTGAAGTCGCTCTTGGAGCGTCAGCAGGCGCCCTTTGGCGTGCTGTTCCTCCGCCAGCCGACGGATGCAGTTCTCCACGATGATGACAGCACCATCGACGATCAGACCGAAGTCAATGGCACCAAGCGACATCAGGTTTCCGCTCACCTTAGTCTGCACCATTCCGATGGCAGCAAAGAGCATCGACAGGGGTATCGCCAGGGCACAGATCAGCGCCGCGCGAAAGTTGCCGAGCAGGAGCAGCAGCACCACGATGACCAGGATTGCGCCTTCAACGAGGTTCTTTTCAACCGTGCGAATCGTAGCATCAACCAGCTTGGTACGATTCAATACGGTCTTGGCGCGGATGCCAGGCGGCAGACTTTGTTGAATGTCGGCCAGTTTTGCATCTGCGGCGGCTGCGACCGTTCGGCTGTTCTCCCCCAAGAGCATGATCGCCGTGCCGACGACTATCTCCTCGCCATTTTCGCTCGCTGACCCGGTTCGCAACTCGCGGCCAATTCGAACGCCTCCCGGCACGACGATATCTCGGATGTAGATGGGCACGCCGTTTCGCGAACCGACCGTAATAGTCTCAATTTCCTCAAGCGTGTTGATTCGTCCTGCAGCGCGGACGATGTACATCTCTCCCTTGTGCTCGATGTAGCCCGCGCCGGTGCTGATGTTGTTGCGCTCCAACGCCTCGATCACGTCGCTAAAGGTCAGGCCATAGCTCACCAACTTCATCGGATCGGGCTGGACGTGGTACTGTTTCACATAGCCGCCGATGGAGTCAACGCCGGCAATACCGGATACCGTGCGAAGCTGCATGCTGATCAGCCAGTCCTGGACCTCGCGGAGATAGGCCACCAATTCGACATCGCCACGAAGACTTCGACTTTCCGGCGTCAGGTAAGAGCCGTCACTCTGCCAGCCAGGCTTTCCGTCAGTCTTCGGAGCGCCTTCTCCGTGAGGATGCTCATACTCCACGGTGTACATGTAAACTTCGCCGAGTCCGGTCGCGATCGGCCCCATGACCGGCTCTGCTCCCGGAGGAAGACTCTCACCCGCCTGACTCAGCCGTTCAAACACCTGCTGGCGGGCAAAGTAGATGTCCACGTCGTCATCGAAGATCGCGGTAACCTGCGAGAACCCATTGCGCGACAGTGAACGCGTTGATTGCAGGCCGGGGATTCCGGCGAAGGACACTTCGATCGGAAACGTGATCTGCTTCTCGATTTCAACAGGCGAAAGCGCCGGATACTCTGTGTTGATTTGCACCTGGTTGTTGGTGATGTCCGGCACCGCATCGATCGGAAGCTTGATCAGCGAATTGACGCCGATAGCAGCGATGATGATAGTGAACAGCATGACCAGCCAGCGGTTGCGGATGGAAAAATGGAGGACTTTTTCAAGCATGAGGGAAGACGCTCCTTAATGTGCCGACATCACCTCGGCCATGACTTCGATGCACGCCAGCAGCAGCGCGGTTATCCCGATCAATCCCAGTGCGCCGTTTCGCACGGCGCGCGGCCACAGCAACGTGCCGGGTCGGAACCTGCCGAACGGCAGGAAAAGGGGCGTCGTGCGGGCATATTCCTCGTGCCGCTTTCCGAAGCGCTCCGCGAGGCGGAACTCCTCCCACAGAATCGTCAGCGGATAGAACAGCGCGAAATAGACTGCGAACAGGACGAAGCTCTTCAGGTCCGACAAAAGGACGCACAAACCGAGCGCCATCGCCACCGTTCCCAAGTAAAGCGGGTGGCGGCAAAAGGAATACGCGCCGCTGGTGGCCAGCACCCGCCTCTTGCGGATGGAGGCCAGCGCAAAGAGCCGGATCGCCAGACCGATCGCAATCAACATCAACCCTCCGGCCTGCCGAAGGGAGGGCCGGTGCAAGTCGACCGGCGCCGCCCGCGTCATCACATGCTCGATCAGAACGCCTACGACCAGCAGCGCCCCGACCACCGTTCGATGCCGCTTCGCGAGCACAATCAGGGAGAAGAGCCGGGGGTTCCCGTGCCGCCATTCATTCCAGTCGAGAATCATGGCTCGTCTCCCGTATCAGGGAAATGAAGCGGAAAGGCCGGCGGATTGTCCGCGTACATCCAGACATGGTCCACGTGGGCCTCGTTCGGCGGGTTCATCGCCTGCTGCCAAAACTGCTGCATCACGCCGGCCAATTCGTGCTCGTTGATCATGTTGTGCTCGTACGTCGCGGTAACGTGCGGGTTGAGCACGAATCCCGCATCGGTCAAGAGCGCGGCCAGGCGGTTGCGCAGTTGCCCGTCAGTTTCGCCATCCACGGAGAATCTCACGATGGACCGCATGTCTCATTCGCCTTTCCGCAAAAGCCCCTAGGCTCCGACCGTCGCCGTGGCCGTCTCGCTCCACGGTCCCTTTTGGCCGGTCGAATTTACCCAGCGCACCAGGTAATGCGCGTTTTTCCCGCCATCGGCAGCGTCGAAGTTCAGCGTGTAGGGTGTCTTGGTGTCCAGTGCCACGAAGCCGAATGTCTCCGGGTCGCCCGGTGTGGGCGAGCCGATGGGCAGGACATTCACCCAGATTTCAGCCCCCAGCACACCCGGGGGCTTGGCCTTGCGGGTGGGCGTGGCCTCATCCCGGAAGTTGATGGTGTGCTGCAACCGCTGTCCGCACTCGACGAGCACCAGCGGCCGCGTCGTCGGCGGGCCGACCGGCGTCGCGCCCGCATCAGGCACGGTGATCCCCAACGACGCCCGCTCGGCGTCATCCACCGCCGGGCTCGCCTGTAACCGGCGCACCAGCGGGCGAACCGCAGCCTCGACGCCGGCGCGGGCCGCGTCCTTGTCCTGCCGGGCCGCCAGCGCCGCCTGCTGCGCGGCAATATGCGCGGGGTAGGCGGCTTTCCACGCGGACTGCGCCGTGGTCACCGGCGTCAGGTCGCCCGCAACCAGCCCAAGTCCCGTGAGGTTGGCGTTGGCATAGGCGATGAAGTTGTCCAGCCAGGTGCCGAATTCGGCGTCCCCGCCGGGGATGTAATCAGGCATTGCAGTTCCTCCAAACGGCCCGTCGCGCCCGGCCGACATGCGGCCGACGGCCACCGTGCATCCCTGCGCCTCGTTCCGGACGGACGGGCCAAAGCTGACATAACCTACACATTTGCAATAACTTGCACCAATGTTCGGCTCGCACCGTCCGCCGCTGAGCGACGGGGGCCGGACGTTCACGCCCCTGGAGCCGAGCGCCCGCTCCGGGGAGCGGACCCGCCGCTCCAACGGGGGAGCGCGCCACTGAGCGGTGCGGCGGATTGGGACCAACACACCGGCGGTCCACGCCCCCGCGCGGAAACCTGCCACCGAGGCGGCCCCAAGCCGCCCCGGCCTGCCGCATTTCCCCTCGACGGCGCGGCGCGCCGCCCTTCGGCGGGGCCTGCTCCGCGCCAGGGGGTGAACCTTTCCATCCGTGTCCGCGTGCCGGTACGCGCTGTTCAACTTCGAACAGGCCCGTCCCTGCGGAGCCGGTGACAACCAATCGCCTGCAATTCGCGCTCATATGATTTCCCTTGGCCGATATCCCGCTCGAAACCGCTTAATGCGCGTGCTCTGCCGTCGCCTTGCCGAGGTCCGCCTTCAGGAGGAAGCTTCCGGATGCGACGTACGCTTCACCTTCGGCCAGGCCGCGGTAAACCGGCACCAAGCCGGCCACGGCCTTTCCGACTGAGACCGCGCGCCTTGCAAAGGTGTTCTCTTCGCCCGGCACAGGAACGAACACCGATGTCTCGCCCTCGACGGTTTGAACCGCGATGTCCGGCACCGCCACAACGGGGGCAGGATCTGGATTGTTACGGTCGGTCGAGGCAATCTCGACCTGCACAAACATGCCCGGCTTCAGTGAGCGATCCTCACACTCCACCGCCACGCGAACCGAGACCGTCCGGGTGTGCGGGTCGATCATGGGCGCGACATAGGAGATTTGACCTTCGTGCTTATGTGGATCGAGGCTCCCAGCGTTTATCCACGCCTTGGCTCCCTGAGCAAGTTCGGGCAAATGGGCCTCAGGCACGTCGGCCAGCACCCACAAGATATCGATGTTGGCCAGCACGAGGAGTTTTTCTCGTTCGGGACTGACAAGCTCCCCAAGCGTCACTTCGCGCTCCACCACCTCACCAGAAATCGGAGCCACGATCGGAAAGCGCGGGTTGACCTCGCCGGATGCCTTAATCGCTGTTACCGTCTCCTGTGTCATTCCGAGCACATGAAGCTTGTTTTCTGCCGCGACCGCGGTCGACTCTGCGGTGCGAAGCGATGCTTGGGCCACCTTGAATTCGACCTCTCTTTTTTGCACTTCGTCCAGCGCGATGCCACGGTTTTCATCGTAGAGCCGCTGTGCGCGGTCTAACGCATTCTTTGCCAAGTCCACGGTCGCAATCGTCGTCTGGGCCGCGATCAGTTTTTGAAGATAATCACTTTGAGCCTCGCCCAGTTGCGGACTTTCCACGACCAGCAGCAAGTCCCCCTTCGTCACTATGTCGCCGAGGCGGACCGCCAATTCCACGACGCGGCCGGGCAACGTGGAACCGATATGCGCAATCGCCTCCGCATTGAACGCGACTCTGGCTGGAGCCACGAAACTCGGTCCAAGCCGATACAATGAGGCCGTCTCTACCTTGATTCCGTAGCGGTCGATTGCGTCACGGGCCAGCGTGACTTCGTCAACGTGCGCCTCCTCGCCGTGATAGTGTCCGTCGTGCCCGCCGCTTTCGGCCGCGGCGACCGACTCCGCCGCCGAGCCCGAATTCGACCCAGAATCGCGGCATGCGGTCAGGCACGCGCAAAGGACAGTTCCTATGAGGACGCACCAGGCAATTGCATTGCGTCCACGTCCCAGAAATTGAGATAACAGTCCGATTGTTGTCATTCGAAGCATATCGCCTCTCCACGGCAATCCAGCCGTCGTAGGTTTTGAACCCTCAAAGCAGCCAGGCGGCCAGTAAGTTTCTTGCAAACGACGCCGCAAACTCACCAAGCGACGCGACAACGGTTGCAATGGCACTAGCGTCGCCACTGCCGGAGTCATCCATTTGACAACCGCTCGCCAAGCATATTCCGATTGCAGAGATGGCAATCGGCAAGGAAGCGCCAGACCGTTTTGTTTCTTGAAATAGCATTTGTTATCCCTCGCCCGAAGGTTGCGTTTCAGTCGGCTGCGTCGTTGGCCCGGCCGGTTCAAGTAATTCATCCACAGGACGTGCGGTAGCCCGTTCCAATTCAGCAATGGCGCTCGCCGCAGCCTGCAATGCTGCGACGTTCGCCCGACGCGTTTCCAGCAACGAGCGCTGCGCATCGATGACGTTCAAAATCGTGGTCTGACCCGCCTGATATGTTGCCTGGGATAGATCGAGCGTCTCCTGCGCTTGTGGCAGGACTTCATTCTGGTAAAGGGTCGCTACGTTCCAGGCAGTCGCAAGGCGATCGGCAGCTTCGCGCGTATCCTGCACAATGCCCCGTTCGAGGCCCTCCAGCATCGCCTTACTTTCCAGGTAGCTCATTCGGGCTTTGGCGATCTGCGCTTGGTTCTGATCGAAAATGGGCAGTGACAAGCTCAGCGATGGGCCAAGAATGGCGTCGATTCGCTGGCTATCTTCCAGATTTCGCTGGCCGCGCGATTGAATCTCGGGCGCGGTGAGTTGACCGTTTGCGATGGACGATCTCGCCGTATCGGCGAGAATCTTTCGCCCGCCCTGCGCCCGGTGTGCCTGGTGTTCCGCTTCGAATCCGAGCTCGACGTTCTTGAAGACACTCGCCAGTTCAAGCTCGACTCGGGCGGCAGCCGCCTCAACCGCGTCGCGAGCAGCGCGGGCATCAAGGCGCGAGTCTAGCGCTGTCGCCACGTAGCGGTCTACTGGCAGTTCGCTCTCAACAGGCATCGGTAGCGTCTCGTTGAGCAAGATCTCTTTTGCCGACGTGGTCAGTCCCAGAAGCGCCGCCAGCGTGCGGCGTGAACTTGCTGATTCCAATCGCGCCGATCGAGCATCGACCTCGGCTCGAAGCGCCTGCCCCTTTGCGAGATTCACATCGAGTGACCCGACCGTGCCCGCTTCCAGACGAGCGTTCGTAATGCGAAGCAGCTCCTCCGTCAGCGACACGTTGTCCTGCGCAATCGAAAGTGCGCTATCAGCCGCCAGGGCGTTGAAGTATGCAACTTTCGTGTCCACCGCCAAGGAGACCAGCTCCTGAGCGGCGCTGAGTGTCATCCGTTCCAAGTCTTGATTTGCCGCACGGCTGCGCGATGGGATCATCCACAGGTCCGCAATGTTTTGGGCCAGGTTCATGCCGAACTGATTAGATCCGCCCCCGGTCGGCAGATTGAACGAAAATCCGATAGTCGGATTCGACCAGAGGCCGGCTTGAACCACGTCCGCACGCGCCATGCCGACCTGCAGCAAGACCGCCCGCGCTCTGGGATTGTTGAGCAGCGCGAGCTTCACGGCTTCGTCGGCAGTAAGCCCGTCAGTCATCAACTCCGCGATTGCGGCGTCGGCGATGGCCTGATCTTCCGGGTTCTCAAGCGGAGCCTGGCCGATGGCGCGCGCGACCTCAGAGCCTGCACGTTGGTAATCGCGTCGGGCGTTTACGGTCGCGCAGCCCATGATCACAAAGACAGGGAACAGAAGCAGAATTCGGCAGCAATAGACTCTTGCATGGCACAAGATAATCAATCTCCAATTGACGAAGCTGCGCGAAAAAGCACGCGCATACGAAAACGCATTCGGCAATGCCGAACGATTAACGGCTGGTCAATTGGGGAATCAGATCAGAAGGGGAAGGTCACTTTGATGGAGCGGCAATTGGGGTCGATTGGGAGGGCCATCCGAGTTGTGCCAAGGAGCGAGCGGTGCGAGCGAGACTCCCGTCGTATTGAATCCAGGCAATACCGGAAGCAAAGGCGCTACAGCGAGCGTCTGGTCGCCGCCCTCCTTAACGATCGGGCCCTCATGGCATGGATCGGAATTACAGTTGTCCTCGTGGGAGCAGGACCCAGGATCGGAATTAGGCTGATCGTGATCTTGATCACCATAGCAGGTGGTTGCGATTGTGCCGCTCGTGGTTGGAGTGCAGGGGTGAGTCAGGACGCCCGCCAAGCACAACGAGGGCGAGATATGAAGCGCCCAGCAGGCGACCGCTAGATTGAGCACGCGCAGAACCATGTAATAGTCCTATCGGCTTCCTCATGCGATGTCAATAGCATCAAGATGTTGTGCTCCCATAGAACGTTGAATTTCACGTTTCCGCAACGCCGACAAGGGGGCAAGACATCATTTCGGACCATTCATCTGCGTTTCCAGGGTTGAGAAGGTGTTGCGGGACGCTCCGACCGCCGCTGTTGCAGAAGGCGAATTGTTCCGTCCAAGTTCTCGTGAACTTTGGACGGTAGGTCGGAATGAGTGCTCAACTTGAAGTCATTCGGATGGAAATCGGCAGCGGCATCGTCGGGCGGTACTGGTTCGGTAGAAAGATCAGCCGAGCGTCGGCGGATACGGGCCGTGACGGGTACCTCGGCGTCGAGGCGGCGGGTGGTGGTGCGTACGGGAGCGGCGTCGATGGTGTGGGCGGCTTTGAGCGCCTTGATACGCTCGGCCAGTTCGGCGGTCGAAAGCGGCGGCTCGGAAGCGGGATCAGGTGATGCGTCACTGCCGACGTGCGATGGAATACCGGCGAGGCTCGCCTTGAGCCGGTCGCGCAGTGCGGCCAATTCAGTTTGGTATGGCTCGTGGACGAACGGCTTTCCGATCCGGTGCTGGTAATCCCGTAGCTGGGACTCGGCGATGGACAGGTCCTGCCTCACACCGGCAATCTCGTTGCCGTAGGCGTTGCACAGCCGCTCCAGAGCGTTAAGTACAGCGCGCGGGCCGTGGCTGCCGCGAATGAGTCGGTCGTCGCGCGTTGTCTCCCCCTCAATGTACGCATCGGGCGCGAAGTCCCGGTGCAGCACGAGTCCGAAGCGCAGGCCGCGATACGTGCCGATCGGGAATCGCTGCTCTTCACGCACGTCGCGCGGGAGTTTGTCCAACTGCGCGCCCAGCGCAGCGACGGCCTCGTCCTTCGCATACTCTCGCCTGTTGATCATAACCGGGTCGCGGGCATGGGCGACGGCGGTCGATTGGTCGGCCGTGAGCTTGGATATCCGCTCGTTGAGCCGGGCGATTCTCTCTGGCAAGTCCCGTACGCTGCGGCGGGCGATGTACTGCTCATCGACGTGGTTCTTTTTGAGAAGCGCTAGCCGCTGCAACTCGGCGTCGGCTTCAGCCAGCGTCAGCACCGCCGGGTTGCCGGAGGCTATGGCCTTCACTTCCGCGTATGAAAGTTCCTGCCCCCCGACATCCTCGGCCCGGCGGGCAGCGTTGTCGCCGGTGATGACCTGGCCGATGAATCGGGCTTTGGTTTCAAGGGCCTGCCACATGTAGGCGTCGAACGAGCCTTCGGTGACGTAGCGATAGACAGCAACCTCTTCGTTCGTGTTGCCCTGGCGGAGGATGCGGCCTTCCCTTTGCTCCACTTCCGCCGGCTTCCACGGGGCATCAAGATGGTGCAAAGCGACAAGTCGCTGCTGAACGTTCGTGCCGGTGCCCATCTTCTGCGTGCTGCCGACTAAAACGCGGACGGAGCCGTTACGGACTTTCTCGAAGAGTGCCTGTTTCTTGGCATCGGAATCGGCATCGCCGATGGCGGCAATCTGCTCGCGCGGGATGCCTGCAGCGATCAGTTTTTCTGTCACGTCGTCATATGCCGAGTAGCCCCACGGCGTCGTACGCACGCCCATGTCGCAGAAGATCATCTGCGTGCCGCGCGTGTCGGCGGTACGCTGCCAGATGTCGTGGACGTTCTCGACCAGTCGGTTGATCTTCGATCCGGGGAAGTCGGGTGCGGTGGCCGACAGCATCCGCGCATCGAGGGCCAGCTTGCGGCCGTCGGTCGTGATGGCCAGCGCGTTGTCCTCGCGCGGGTCCACCTTGTCCCTTCGTAGTCGTTCATACCGCTTGACCAGCTCGTCCTGTAGTGCGTGCTGTTCGTCAGACATGGGGCAGGCGACGACGATCGCCTTGCCGGTTTCCAGTTTCGGCGTCGGGAGTTTCAGCATTTCTGCTGTCTGCACGTCGGAGAAGGCCCGGAACATCTGCTGCAATTCCGGCAGGTTAGTGAACTTGGCGAACCGGCTGCGCGGCCGAAGCGAAGCGCCGTCCGGTGAAATCTCCATCGTGTCAATGACTTCCCCGAACGTGGCCGCCCATGCGTCGAAGTGTTCCAGGCCCCTGCTCTCCAACCCGGCCGGGTCAAGGAATCGCTGCATGGTGTACATCTCGACCATCGTGTTCGAGACCGGCGTGCCGGTGGCGAACGTGACGCCGTGGCCGGGATGCTGCTCGCCCAGGTAGCTCGCCTTCATGAACACGTCGAAAGCGCGCTCACTGCCGCCGGTCTGAATGCCGGCGACCCGGTCCATCTTGGTCGGCGTCTCCAGATTTTTGAAATAATGCGCTTCATCGATGAACACATGATCGACGCCCAATTCGTCGAACACGAGTCCGTCGTCCTTCTTCTCCTGGGCGAGCAACTTCTTCAGCCGCTCGACCCGCGCCGCCTTCTGTTTCTCGATCTGCTTGATGATGTTGCGATTCGATCCCTTGGCGGCGGCGTGTTCGATCAGCAACTGGTCGTACTCGGCGATCTGCTCAACGAGGAACTCCTCCTGGTAATCCCGCGACATGCCGATCCGCTCGAACGAAGAATGCGTCACGAGTATGCCATCCCAATCGCCACTGGCGATCTTGGCAGTCAGCAGCTTGCGGCGGTCGCGGCGCAGGTCTTCCTTGGTGGCGACGAGCAATTTCGCGTTCGGGTAGAGCTGCATGAACTCGCGAGAGAACTGCTCCAGCAGGTGATTGGGCACGACGTACATCGGTTTCTTGATGAGTCCGGCCTGCTTCATCTTCATGCCTGTCGCGGCCATCGTGAACGTCTTGCCGGCGCCAACGACGTGGGCTAGCAGCGTGTTGCCGGAACTCATGCCGCGCCAGACGGCCGCCGTTTGATGCGGGCGCAATTGGATCGTCTGGTTCATGCCGGGGAAGTCGAGGTGCGAGCCGTCGAAGAGGCGCGGACGGAGGTTGTTGTATGTGTCGTTATAGATGCGGACCAGCCGCTCGGTGCGTTCGTGGTCGGTGAACACCCAGGCGCGGAAGCGCTCCTTGATCTGCTTCTGCTTCTCGCGGGCAGCCATCGTCTCTTCCTGATTGACGACGCGTTCTTCCTTGTCGCCGCGGTCAATCACGTCGTAGATGGTCGGCGACTTCATGTTGAGTGCGAGTTCCAGCAGCCATGTGCCGTTTGCGCGTTCGGTGCCGTAATCAGACGTGGCGGCGACGGATTGCTTGGCGGCGTAACCTGCGTCGAAGCTCCACACCGCGTCCTTCTCAAGATGCGCGACGGGCACGGCCTCCGGGGAAACGTGAAACAACTGGGCTGCGAACGCCTGGATGTCGGACGCGGGTATCCACGGCGCGCCGAGATTGGCGTCGATGTCGCCGGGAAGCACGTCCTCGGGCTGCACGCGGCGCAATGCCTCGGCGTTTCGTGCGAATGTCGGCCCGGCCTTTTCGGCAACGGCCAGCTTGTGCCGGACGTTGCCTGACAGGTACTCGTCGGCCGTCTTCCACTGCTTCGATTCGGGGTCGCGGTAGATCAAATCGCCTAGTTCTTCGATGATTTGCTGTTCGGGCTTGTCGTACAACTCGGCGATGAACGGCAGGTCTACCCTGCCCCGTTGGTTGAGTGAAACGAGCAATCCCTCCTCGGCGCTGGCGACGTTCGTCACGGGGGGCGTCCGGCCGACCACGTCCTTGGTCATGATCGCGGCCTTGGCAGCCTTGCCGGTGACTTCGTCATACTCTTCCAGCGACATGACAAGCATCGCGTCGGGGTCTTCGATGAATTTCACGAGGTTGGGCCGACGACGGATGACGCTGCCGTCGCGGGTCTCGCCGAACGTCGTTTTGTTAATCGGGCCGTAGGCACGGACGAAACGGTCGTACACGCGATTGAGTTCGCGCCGCGCTTCGTCGCGATGCTCGACCGGCCAGTCTTCGTTTTGCGATTGAAGCACGCGTCTCGCGCAGTCGCGCAGCCCGATCAGTGCGGCCATTCTGCGGCCGGTCAGCGCGCCGGTTGCCTTGAGTGTCTTCCCGCCGTACACGACCGGCACGGCCTGGCGGCTAACAAGCTGATTGATCGCCTGATCCGCTCCGACGAAGAAGCTGCCTTCGTTGATATGCTTCTCGGGTGGCGGCGGCGTGAACTCCGGGGCGTGCTTCTCAGTCGCATGATCCGTATGGGTCGGCGCGAATTCCGGCAATTGGCGGATCGCGTCCTTGAGTTTCGCGGTGAGGTCGCCGTTGCCACGGACGCTGTACCCTTCCCCGCCGTAAAGCGTGTCCTTACGGCTCCAGTCGCCCAGCACCATCTCCGGGTGATTGAGGAAGTAGCGATTGATTGGAATTTCGAGGCCGTCGATCGCAAGCGGCGCGACGCCGAGCCAGTCGGGGTCGGCGTGATGTTCCGGGTCGCCGGGGGCGCGTTTGCGAAAGAAAAGGATGTCGGTGACGACGTTCGTGCCTTCGCGCTTGAAGGCGTCGGAGGGCAAGCGGATCGCGCCGACAAAATCCGCCTTCGAGGCGAGGTACTCACGGATGGCTGCATTCTGCTTGTCGAGGGTAAAATGCGTCGTGACCATTGCCATGACACCGCCGGGATTCAGGGCATCGACCGACTTGGCAAGGAAATAATCGTGCAACGACAGCCGCTTACCGTCGTATTCGAGCTTGATGTCGGCGAAAGGCACGTTGCCGACAACGGCGCCGACGCGGCCTTCCGGCAGCTTGGTGTCGCGGAAGTTCTCGATGCGGATGTCGTGTTCGGGATGCAGCGCCCGGGCGATGCGGCCGGATATGGAATCTAATTCGACGCCGATGAAGCAGTGCCGGCCACCGCCCTGGCTCATGAAGTTGCCGCTGCCGCAGCCGGGTTCGAGAATCTGGGCATTGTCGGGCACGCCGAGCCGTTTGATTGCATCGTGAATCGCGCCTATTACGGTCGGCGACGTGTAGAAGGCATTGAACGTGGTTCGCTTGGCGCTGTCGTACTCGGCGGGCGAAAGCAACGCTTGCAGTTCCTCGCCCAGCACCTGCCAGCCGGCGTTCTTGTAGCGGCCCGTCACCGGGTCGGGGAAGATCGATAGGGCCACGGGGCCAAAGCCGGGGAACCGGGCAAGGACTTGTTTTTCCTCAAAGGATGCCGGCCGCTTCTCCCGCTCGATTTGTTGCAGTGTGCGAATGGCGGCGAGGATGTCGCGTGCCTTTTCCTTTTCGCCGCCGGCGAACTGGACGACGGGTGCCGGTGCCGTGTCATTGGGAATTGCGGATTGAGTGGCGTGATGCTGTTCGTTTGATTCAGTCGAATAACTGACTTGGGATTCGGAATGCTCGCCGTGGACGGCCTGTCCAATTGCATCCTCGTGCGTTTCTTCGCCGGGTAGATCCCAAAGCGTCGGGCTGCGCGACCATTTCAGGCGTGCGACGTGAGACTTCGGACGAACGCCATCGCGTCGTCCAGCGACAGTTCCACCTGCCCGTCCGGCGGAAACGCGGCCTGCAAACGATTCTCCATCTCCGTGACCGCGATCTCCATCGCCGCGCTCGATGCCTGACTCGATTCGATGCCGGTTTGCGTCGTGGCGAGCTGCTCCTTCAGCACCTCGTGCCGCGCCTTCAGCGCTATCGCAAGTGACTCCGTGACCGGAAGCAGCATCCGACCGCAGCGGAGCGTCTCGTGCAACTTCGTGTTCGCTTGCAGCAGTTCGAGAATGATCGTCTTGTAGGGCATGGGAGTCTCCTTCCTGTTGTGGCGATGGGTCTTCGAGTGCAACCGCTGTGTCGCCGCTCTCGAGCGAAAACAATAATGGGGTGTGATAATGCGATCGCGACTTCCGGGCCATCGTCAAAACGCCGCGCGATCCGTGAATTCATGCCCGCCCGCGCGCTCGGCCGCACGCACGTGAACGACCCTGCCCACCGGCGTCGGAAGCCGGATCAGGACGGGGATTGCGGTGTGTTCAGTGTGGTGACGAAGTAATCGGAAGGGCATGTTGAAGGGAATTAAATTGGACGCGACATGACATGCCACATCGTCGCGGCGGAATCAACCAAAAAACAATGCGAATTTGATATGAATGCCGGAGTGCGTTAAACAACTGGCGTAATAAACCCTGGGTGACGACGTACCGACCGGTTCGTCCACTCCACTCATCGACGTGCGGCCGAGTGATCGTGTTCGATCAGATGCACGTTGAAGGTGTGATAGTTCGGGATGCCACGTTTCGTGTTGCGCTTGCCTTGGATCGTCTTGTCAATCTGTTGATGCAGATAATTCACCAGCTGCGGAAAAAACTCGACGGGCATGAAAAACGTCTTGTGCCCGAATTTACGCTGAATGCTCTTGTGCAACACGCCGTGCGAAAACGCGACGTGCCGTCCGTAGGACGTGTCCGCCTGGCGGTACTCGAAGTATCGCGCTATAAGGTAGTCGATGTACCCCTTCTTGCTTAGGTCGGCCCCCAAGGATCCGTCGGGGTGCTTGATACGGGGGCGTCCTCCCGTAGCGATCTTGGTGATCGTCTGAGCGATGTCGCCTTGAAACTGAGACGCGTTGATTGATACGGAAACGGCGGGCATGGATACAGGCGGTGCACCGGCTTGCATGAGCAAGCGTTTCCGGTCCCGGACAGTCGTTGCGCTAATGGTGCCTGCCGTGATCTTCGTATGGCAGTTGGCGCAGACCAGAAGCAGGTTTTCAAAGACGTGGTTCAGCGGGTCGCCGTCGATGTGATGAATCTGGAGAGAGGCGACAGTGGCCTCGGGGCAGTACGCGCATCGCGACCCTGCTTCCTGATAGACGCGTTTTTCAACCTGCCTTGGTGGTCTTGTTCGTCGCCGTTCTGGCATATCGATTTATCCGATCCTTCAGGGGGAGCCCTGTACTTCCAAACGGCGGCTCGCAAGGCTACCTCCCGTCGCCTAGCTCAACACGTTGAATCAGCGACGACGGCCGGACCTTCAGGACTTTGCACAGCCTGAACAGCATTTGAACCGTTGGGGATTTCTCGTTCAACTCAAGAAGGCTGACGTAATTTCGAGACACGCCGGCCCTGGACGCCAGTTCTTCCTGCGTCAGTTGGGCCCTGAGGCGTTCCTTTCGTAATTCGTCGCCAAGCACATTTTTCAGGCTACCCCTTGCTATCGGTCCGGTCTGCCAACTATAGTTGGAATAAGATGGTCTCGAAACAGTCGCCTCCACGCCTTGACGGAAAGGCTGGCGTGCGGCTAAAGGGCCATCCGGAGGGACTTCCAATGCCTTGCGCGCGCGGTCGATGGATGCTGCGGTCTTCGAATCTGATTTTGATGGGTTTCGTGTTTTTGGCGTTTGGCCAACGGGTCTTCGCCGACCCGGTGTGCCTCGTAAGTCGCGGTGCGACGCTCTACAGGTTTAACGCGGACGGAAACGGTTCCGTGGAAGAGTTCCCCAACCAACCGGGAGCCATCATCGGCATGACGACCGTTCCGGCCGGGGTGACAGTCGCGGGATGCGTCGCAGGCGATGTATTGGCCGTTCAGGCGGTAAACGAAGGGAAGTTCTGGCGCGTCGATGGCGCAGCTTGTGGAACGCCCACACTTGTTGAAGTCGGGCAGCGCGCGCCGGGTCTCGCGATCGTTTCACTGGATTTCGCCTACGGCCAATTGTGGGCGATCGGTGATGATGGCGGCATCAAACGCCTCGACCACGACTTTGAAATTGTTGGTGAGGCCGTCAACGTTTCAACGGGCAGTAGCAATATCGGCGGCCTTGCATTCGACGGCGTTCACGAATGGTTCGCGATCGACGGTATCACGGACACGCTCTACCGCTTCGCAGATCCGCCCTCGCTGAGTAGTTGGACACCTGTAGGGAACGTCGGGTTCGACATGGAAGCAAACGGGCTTGAAATGTACAACGATGAATTGTGGGGCGCGTTTCGCGTGCCCGGTTCGCCATCCACGATGTACGTCGGGACGTTCGATCTCCAGACCGGCGCGTTCTCGTTGGTGTGGGAAAAGTCGCCGGCTGGCGGCAATGTCGGCTTTGTCACCCTCCCCGCGCCCTCCGGCGTGCGCGGCGATGTCAACTGCGACGGCCTGGTGGATGGTCTCGACGCCGCCGCGTTCGTGACGGCGCTCGTCAATCCAGGTGGATTCGCCGCACAATATCCCGATTGCGGCATCCTCGGCGCCGACCTGTCCGGCGACTGCCAGGTCAATGGTGATGACATTCAGGCATTCGTGAACGAACTGATTGGATGAACTGACGACACTCGCAGTTTCGATACTGAACGGAAGACACCGCTCCCGGCGATACAAGCGTCAGGAGCGTGTCTTTTTATGTCGGGGCGTGGAACGGGCTGTCGAGACGGCCTTCCGCTGCTGTACGGCCTTCTAATGCGGAATAAACGACGGTCCCTGATTGCCTGACGCTATTCCTGGATGCCTTTACTTCCCCTTTTCCACGAATTCCGGCCTCGCAACTATAGGAAACCTATAGGTAATAAGACTATAGGTTTTACGGGGGGGTGATTCAGCGCATATACCGGGTCGGACGGGGGGGCAATTCAGCGCACCAAGGGGGGACGATTCAGCGTGGATAACTTCTCGGTTCATGAGAGTTATCCACAGGGGGTGTTGCCGGAAGGCAACATCATGCTGACGGTTGTCGGAGGTAATGGCGGCGGCGACGGGTAGAGTCGTAGGCCGCCGATCACTTCCTCGATTCTTGCGTCGGGATAGACGACGCACACTTGTCGCAGTACCTGCCGGAACTCCTTCTTAAAATCCTTCGACGTGTGGTATTCCTGGCCGAACTGGTCGCGGAGATTCTCCCAGCTGAGCATGACGCCGTTGGCGTTATTCACGCGGCAGAGCCGGTGGGCGAGCCATGTGTACACGTCGAGTCCGAGCGACGAATGCCGCAGCGCTGCGAGCGCGCGGAAGTCGAGCGGCACCGCGTGTTCGGCCAGCGTGTTGAAAAAATCCTCGGACAACTCCAGCACGCCCGGCCACAGCGTCCGCTGCGAACCGTCGTGTTGCAGCCATGCCTCGAATCGCTTGATCGGCTTGGCATCCACCGTAACGACGCGGCCCTCGGCGTGCATGCCGATGGTGAGACGGCAAGCCGCGAGCGCTTCCATCTGCCTGCGGAGCGCCGTGTACCCTCCCCGCTTTCCGCCGCTGGTCTGCATGCCGAGCATGTTCAGAAACTGGCGCATGCTGTCGCCGATCTCAACGCTGCGCTGCTGGGTACGGATCGCCTCGGAACTGACATGCACCATGACCAGCCGGGGAATCGTGCCATACGGCAACGGCTGCTCGACAAAATCCTTCCCGTCATAGAGCTTGCCGGTCTCCAGCAGAATGCTGACGTGGCCGCTGTGCCGCTCGAACATCTTGGCGTCGGTCCGCCGTCGCGGCAGTCCGACCTGGCACATGACCGTGTGCAGGAAGTCGGCCCGCTCGGGCGGCATCATCTTGATCCAGTTGCCGGCGTGAAGGAGGCGTTGCTGTGTCGGCGTCAGTTCGGTTCCCGTCGGCGAGAGCTCATCTTGAGTCGCGACTTCGGGAGCCTCGCTCACCGAAGGTATCCTTTCGATTTCAACCACGGTTCGAGCGCCTCCTCGATGATTTCAACGATCGTGCTCGGCTCGATGCCATTCATCTGGCGTTCGAGCGATGCGCGCTTGAGTGCCTTGAAGTAGTCGTCGCGGATGCGCGTGCTGAGTTGCACGCGGTTCACAACCGTTGCCGGCGTTTCATCACCGTTCGGCCGAGCGGCCTGGTGCTTACCGAAGACGAAGGCCTTCTCGACCTTGTCGCCAGCCTCTTGAACCTGTTGAAGTCCCTCGGTCAATGATCGCCGCTGTTCGGCCATGTCCTCTCTCCTCTTTACGATATTGCTGCGACGCGCTTTGCGCGCACGTTGATTCCCTTGTCGCGAACCGCCTGCGGCAGAATCTCGCGGAAGAGCTTGTCCACCTCGTCGGCTGCTTCGCGGGCGCGAGCGCCCATCGTCCACACGACGGCCCCCTGCCCCGGCGCGTCGGCGTAAATCTGCCGAAGCGTGAGCGCCTTCGACGCGAGCGGAAGCGACAGAGCCGCCGCAGCGTCCTTCATGTCCTTGGTGAGCCGGTAGGTCTTGCCGACCATGCTGAGCACGATGACCGCCTTGGGGATGCCGGCGCGAATGTCCTGCGCCTGGCGAAGCACGTCGGTCGCCTTCGCGAGCGCCCTCACTTCAAGCATCGACGCCTTGCACGGCACGATCGCCAAATCGGCGCGAAGAAGAAGCGCCCTGCTCGTTTCAGTCTGACTGCCCGGCCCGTCGGCGACGACGTAGTCCGCCTCCTGCGCCAGGTTCGGCAATTCGTTGAGGATGGTGTCGGGATTGTCGAGGCGCACCGCCTTGATGTCAGGGCGCGACTCGCGTATCCATTCGGACGATGACTGCTGCGTGTCGCAGTCCGCGAGCGTGACGCGGTGCCCCTGCTCGCTGAGCCATGCGGCGAGGTGGACGGCCAGGGTGGACTTGCCGACCCCGCCCTTCGAATTTGCAACGACGATAATCATGCAAGATGGCTAGCACGATTTCGGGATGGATGGCAAGCATTATTTCAGTCGGTCAGGAATGCCCGCCGTCATGCGGTACTGCCGTCAATCTTTCCGTCGGTCCATCTGTGCGTCGGTCCTGCAATCTGTCATTCCATCGGTCCCGCAAGCTGTCTGGCGGGCATGCCTTCGTGCTGTAGGGATGGAACGAAGGAACGAATGACGGGTGGATGGCAATCTTGCTTGCCAGCCTTCCAGATTGCTGGCAAGCAAGACGGCAGGAAAGAAAGACCGCAAGCATGACCTCTGCATTTCGGGAATGACCGAAGCAAGGCGGTCTTTCACGGTGAAAGTCCTATCACGAGCTGTGATAGGGGAGATGTCTGACGGAAATTCATGATTCGATATTCATCACGCTTGACGCCACAAGTCAAGCGACTGACTGGGCCATTTTCACGGTGAAAATCAGCCGGGTGCCTGACTGGAATTGGCCGTTGGATAGCCGATGTTGTGTGCGACCGAGGGCAGGGGCAACGCCTGCGGAACACGGATGATTCCGAGCAATCAGGCGTGCTGCTCTCCGCCTTCCAGCGAAACGAAGCGAATCTTTATTCATCGTTTCGTCCGAACAGCACCTTGGCCAGAGCCTCATCAAAATGCGATGCGTTCATAGTTTCTCTGATGGCGGCGTGGAACTGTCTCGGTGTCAAGGTTCCCTGTCGAGGGATTCGCTCGATGATGCGAAGCTGGCGAAACCGCTCCAAGAGGCAGCCCCGAAACAGGAGTGGTGCGACTTCGTCAATACGGCCACCTTCACGGCGCTTTGGATTTGCGGCGAATTCACGCAGCTTCACTTGATTACCGTGAGCCACGGCGTTCCGCAAATTGTAAAGACGCCGGTATAAATGGCAGGCCGCCGTCTCGCGACCCACGCCACTTTTGTCGCGGAATACGAATCGCTTATGGCCAAGTTGAATCGCGGATCGGCGCGACGAAGTTCGATTGCGCGGTGGTCTATCGATCCAGTGTACGCTTCCGACCAGTTGAAGAACGTCTTTCAAGCCCACACGACCAGTGCCACGATGGACGAGGGTCTCGAAGGCGGAGACCCAGCCGATGATGCGAATCCCGAGGTCGTATTAGGTTGACTCCGTTTCGGGCAGGATTCGTGTTGCATGCATGGCAAGGGCGGTGGCGCGGAACACCTGTCGCAGCGCCTGCCGCTGCCGACCGGCCATGTACTTCGCAATGGCACGGTCGAACGCGCACATTAGATAGTCGTCAAGCTGAAAGCCGCTGTCTCGCGGGGTTCCGAGATGCGTGGGCAGCGCCGGATGGTAGTAGTCAAGGCTGTTGCTCGTTCCGAGCATGCCGGGTCGCTGGATGATAAATCCCTGATCTCGAAGCCGAATGGGAAGGGTATCGAAAAAGTCGGAATTGGCGACCGACAACACCTGCTCGTGATGACAATTCAGGCTCGCGCCACGCATAATGAAGCAGAGGGCGACCGCATCGCGGCACATGCGTGCTACACCCTGCCGAATCAAGGCATCAGCGGACGAATTCGGTATCAGCTCCAAGCCCAGTCGTCCAAGCACGTTACTGTGATCATCGCAGTATTGCCGGGCTAGCTGCTGCACGGCTGCTCGAATCGCCGCTGGATCGACTGCGTACTGGTCGAGATGATCGGTCGTGCAGAAGATTACGCCAGCACAGCCCACGGGGTCACGCAGGTGCATCGCCGGCAGGATCGCATGTAGCATGTACGGCGCATCATCGTCATTCGTTGTCGTCATTGTCGGCACCACGCCATCTTCCTCCCAGTATGGGGGATCCTTGTCCGGCCATTCTACTTACAATTATCGTGTACAGAATTGCGAAGTACTCCAATCGGAATTCGCCGGTGATGCATGTAGCTCAATACCGGGCGGACGGCTAGGACAACGACGCCTGAGAAAGGCCGCTCGTGATACAGGCGAGCGTCCTCCTTGCCCGCGTCTTGGCATTTTCACGGTGAAAATCATCCGGGTGACTCAGTGGAAACGGCGACTGGAAACACCGCATTCGGGCATTGAAGTGTACGGATTACAGTCGCCTTGTCGTGCTACCGAGAACGCGTGAGGGGCCTCGATTGAAGCTGCTCCAGACACGCGATGCGTCCCTTTCGCCAGGCGATCTGGTTGTAGAGCAGAGCGAGCGTTCCGGCACGGGCCAGCTCGTCGTTGCCGCCATAGGCGATCTCGCGGTCGTAGCGGCTGAGGGCTTCAACACCGCGGGTGATCACGTCTTCGTAACGAGTGCGAGCCTGCTCCAATCCGCCGCGCTCGGCGTCCAGAAGTTGCCGCGCCTTGATGATCCGCTTGGCGGCGGGCTTGGGCAGGTCCCGTTCCACGGAGCCGTCGTAATCCTCGGCCGGCGGGATGTCATCGAACGGCACCGGCGGCGCGTTGTCGCCGTCGCCAAGATAGTGCCACGGATGGTTCGGCCGATAGCCGTCGCCGTCAATCGGCTCGGCTTCATGCGATGCCGAGGCTTCCGATGGCCGTGACTCCTTGACCTTCGATTGGGCCGTGGTCGAAAGGCAGGGGACAGCGGCTGAATCAATCGCATGACTCACGTCGGCCGCCTGGTCGGCTTGCGGCATAACCGGCTGATTCGCCGCGCGATTCTCGACTTGCGTCCAGTCGAACAGGAGTTGTTCGCCTCGCGGTTCCTGGCGGGCGGTGTTTCGCTCTGAATTCATGCTCTCGATTCGTAGTTGACCGGGGCTACGAACCTGCCGCATTTCACGCCGCGTGTAAATAGAAATCTCGCGCCGGTTTCGCCTGCCGTATAAGGCCGTCGCCGTCGGGTTCTCACGGTAGCTGGGACCCGACGCGACCGGCCGCAGGCGCTCCGCCGCACCTGCCTGCCGGTATGGTCCTGAGCCGGAGGGTTCTCCTTGGAATTCAATGGCAAGGGCCGTGTCAGGCGATGCCCCGCCTGGCGCGAACCGTGCAAAGCGCGTGCGAGCGATGTGTGTGAATCAGAACAGGCTCGGCTGTCTCATGCGGGCCTCGATCTGCTGCCGCATTTCGAAGAGTTCCGCCCGAACAATGTCGGGGTCGGAGGGGATGGGCGTGTGCCATGAGCGGAGAAGACACTCCATTGCCGCCGTGCGGGCAGCATCAATTGTGGCGTAGCCTGGACCTTCAATAGAAATCGGGAAGGTGAAGCCGCCGTAGGCGTAGTGCATTTCGACGCCGAATCGGTACATGCCGTCATCGCATAATGCGATATTCACGGCAGCGAAAGCGCGGCCGCGCGTCGCTACCACTTCGCGGAGGCTTGGCTCAAGGACGCCATAGGCATTGGGTTTAGACGGCTGCATGAGCGCGCTCCTTCCATGCGGCCTCGATGCGTTTGCACGCATACTTGAAATACACCGGGTCGCGCTCGATGCCGACGAAGCGCTTGCCGGCCATGACGGCAGCGACGCCGGTGGTGCCTGAACCCATGAACGGGTCCACGATGCTGGTTGCACGAATGGAATCGCAGAAGAACCGCACCTGCGACAGCGGACGGGGGCAGGGGACGGGGTTGTCGCCGCGATAGCCGTCCCACGGGCGCAGGTCGTCCATGTGCCAGTCGCGCGGCAGGTGGTCGCGAAGCAGCGAATTGCCGCTCCAGAAGATGACCGGGTCCCAGCTGAGGCACGGCGTTCGACCGTTACGCGGAGGATATGTCTTGCACGCCGCGATAATGCGCCATCCGCTCGGGAAGTAGCGGTGCCAACTTTCCGCTTTCAGCGGGCTTTGCCAGACGAAACACGGGCCGTCGTCGGTGACGCGGACCAGTTCAGGCACCAGCCGCGCCATGAGAGCGTCGTACTTGTCCGGCGCGTCGTCGTAACTGCGGTAGGTGAAACCGATGCCGTACGGCGGATCGGTGACGGCAGCGCCGATACCGGAGAGCGTCGGTAGTACATCGAAGCAATCGGCGCGGTAGAGCGTGGCCTTGCCGATGACGACTTTCTCGAACGATGCGACGAATGCGACCGGAGCCCGTCGAACACTTCGCGCCGCGAGGAAGGGATTGATGAAGGTGGATGCGTTCATGGTCGTTACTCCTCCTTGGTTGAATCATCTTGGGTGGTTCTGATGCGAAACTTGGCCAGCGTGCCGCGATGCTCGCACTGCGGGCACTCGGTGAAGCTGTCGCCGTCCCATTCCATGTCGCCGAAGGTCTCGGCGCCGTCGTCGGTGACTCTGGCCAGGACACGCACGTCGATGTGGATGACGGAATCGTTGCCACAGTTCGGGCAGGCGATGCCTTGCAGGCAGTTGACGTTGGTCATGGCAGCGCCTCCTCGGCCAGCTCGGCCTCGAAGTGGAAATTCGCGCTGCGCAGGATTTCGTCGGTGTCGAATCCGTGCCGGTCGGCGAAGTGAAGCAGGTCCGCGACGAGGTCGCTGATGGCGGTTTCGAGGTCGCCGCGATCCATCGTGTCGGGATGGTCGCCGCCGTAGGTCTCGGCGGTGAAGACGGCGAGCGCATTCGCGGCCCAGCGGGCGCGGTCGGAGTTGGTGGGCGAGTGGTTCATGGTCAAGTCCTTTCGAGAATTGGGAACGGCGTCATGCCGCGTCCCGGTTGTGGAAAACGTGCGGACATCAATGCTCGCTCGGCAGATAGAGCGTCCAGACCACGCCGTCGCACGCCGACCAAATGTCCACTTGGTCAAGCGGGAAATCGGTAAACGAGATTTGCTTCTGGAAAACGGGCGGTTCATCCTGATCGACCACGGCCGCAAGCGTAGCGCTGGCGTCGGGGCTGACTCGCAGAGTCCAGAACAGCATTTCCGCTGCCCGTGGATCGGCCTCGAACCGCCGTTGCAGGTGCTTTGAGCCGAGCGCAAATACGATTTCGTCAATGAGCCAGTATGCGCCGCCCGTTTCGGCCAGGAATTGAATGCCGGGCGTGTAGATGACACTGCGGGTCGCCCAGTGGCGGTATCGTTTCAGATCGCCGGTGAATTGCCGCAGATCGGCGTGTGTCAGTGTGCGATGGTCAGTCATATCAAATGCCTTTCGATGCAAAGGGGGCGGGCTGCAAGAACCCGCCCCGTTGTGACAATTACTCTTTGGTGTCTGTAGCGACACGCAGGGTGATGCGGCCGTCGAGCGGCACGCATTCGATCTGGATGTTGAAGCCGTTGCTGTCGGCGTGCGCCCACGCGGCCCCGATGCGGGTCCAGAATCCCTTGCCGCCTTCGCGATCGCGCACCTGGTAGGCAATGTGCGTCGGCGCTTTCGGCGTGGACTTCGGATTGTTCTTGCTGTCTGACATGATTCGTCTCCTCTTATCTAAGTGTCCGGCCGCGACCATCGCGGCCTGATGGCACGACTCAAAAAGCCGCTTGCAGCCGGGGGCGAAGCCAAGCGATAGCGCACCGGTCAAACTGAAAATGGTGGGTCCCCTTTAGGGGGAAACGATTTTCTGTTTGACGGGACCGGCGGCGGCTTTACGTGTCCATCAAGAAGGCCGCATGTGGCGGGACGGCACGAAGATGCGAAGAGGGGACGTGACAAACAGCGGGCAATTCGTTCACGTCGAGACGAAAACAGTTAGCCAAAGGTGCAGCGACACATTGGCAAGGAGTGCAACCGCATGGCCGCGCTTGCATGGCAGGCACGGCGCAAATGCAATCCAGATTCGCGAGCCATGGCGGACTGCGTCATCTGCGTGTCACTTCGATACGGATGCCATTTTGTTGCACGGGGTGCTTGCAGACCGTGAGCATTCTTGTGTATGTACGTTTGCTATCTATGACTCCCCCCGCGAACTGAAATTCATGCTACGGATCACACTGAACACGAACGCTGCCGGCGCGAAGAGTTACTACTCGACGGCCGACTATTACACTGAAGGCCATGAGCTGGCCGGCATCTGGCGAGGCGAGGGGGCGAAGCGTCTCGGGCTTGAAGGCGAAGTACGCAAGTACGACTGGGACGCGCTGTGCGACAACCGCGACCCGAATACCGGAGACACGCTGACGCCGCGACAACGGACACAGCGCCGCGTCGGCTACGACTTCAACTTCCATGTGCCCAAGAGCGCGTCGCTGGTTTACGGCCTGACGCAGGATGAGCGCATCCTTGACGCATTCCGCGCGTCGGTCGATGCGACGATGCAGGACATCGAAGCGGAAATGAAAACCCGCGTGCGGTCGCAAGGCCGAAACGAGGACCGCACGACCGGCAACATGGTGTGGGGCGAATTCGTGCACACGACGGCCCGCCCGGTGGATGGTATCCCTGATCCGCACCTGCATGCACACTGCTTCGTATTCAACACGACTTGGGACGATGAAGAGGCTCGATGGAAAGCCGGTCAGTTTGCCGATCTGAAGCGCGACGCTCCGTTCTTCGAGGCGGTGTTTCATTCGCGGCTGGCAAGGAGGCTGGAGGAACTCGGGCTTCAAACTGAACGTAGCAAGAAGGGCTGGGAGCTATCCGGGCTGCCGTCGTCGGCGCTCGAAAAGTTCTCGCGGCGGACGGCATTGATTGAGAAAGAGGCTCGCGAACGCGGCATCACGGATGCGGAAGCCAAGGGTGAGCTGGGCGCGAAGACACGCGAGAAGAAGCAGAAGGACATGACCCTGGCCGAATTGCAGGACAACTGGAAATCTCGCCTCGACCCGGACGAATGGGACGCCCTGCGGAATGTCCGCGATCGCATCGGCGGCGACGCACTCCCCGAAGACGACCGCGTGGCGAGCGACGCGGCAGAGAAGGCGGTCGAGCACTGCTTCGAGCGCAGTTCGGTCGTTCCCGAGCGCAGGCTCATGGCCGAAGCGCTCAAGCGTTCCGTCGGCGACGCGACACTCGCGAACGTTGAGAGCAAGCTCAAAGGGCAGGGGCTGATTATCGCCAATCGCGACGGGCGGACGCTGGCGACGACGAATGCCGTGCTCGACGAAGAGCGCGGCATGATTGACTTCGCGCGCAAGGGCAGGGGAACTTGCCGCCGACTCGGAACGGCATCGCACGAATTCAAACGCGATTGGCTCAATACCGAACAGCGGCAAGCTGTCCTGCATGTGTTGCAAACGCCGGACCGAGTGATTCTCATTCGCGGCGTGGCTGGCACCGGCAAGACGACGATGATGCAGGAGGCGGTCGAAGCGATTGAGGCAAACGGCAAGCGTGTGTTCACCTTCGCGCCGTCGGCCGATGCCAGCCGCGGCGTGCTGCGAAACGAGGGCTTCGCCGATGCCGACACGGTGGCGCGGCTGCTGGTCGATCAGGATTTGCAGCGCGATGCTGCGGGCAATGTCCTCTGGATTGACGAGGCGGGATTACTGGGTACTCGGCAGATGGCAAAGGTCTTCGACCTGGCCAAACACATCGACGCGCGCGTCATTCTCTCCGGGGACACGCGACAGCACGGCAGCGTCGAGCGCGGCGCGGCGCTGCGGTTGCTCGAAGACGAAGCGGGCCTGATTCCCGCCGAAATCCGCGACATCCGGCGGCAGAGTGGCGCATACAAGGACGCGGTGAAGGCGCTCTCCGATGGCCGCACCGCCGAAGGCTTCGAGCAACTGGACCGGCTCGGCTGGATTCGGGAAGTGAATGAGACCGAGCGGTACAAGCTATTGGCCAGCGATTACGTCAATGCCGTCGAAACCGGCAAGACGGCACTGGTGGTATCGCCGACACATCTCGAAGGCGAGTGGATCACCGACGAAATCCGTGGCCGGCTCAAGCAACTGGGCAGACTCGGCGACGGCGAGCGCCGCCTTGTCGTCCTCGAAAGCGCGAACCTCACGGAAGCCGAGCGGGCCGACCCGGTGAACCTCAACGCCGGCGACGTGCTGGTATTCCATCAGAACGCGAAGGGCTTCAAAAAAGGTGAGCGCGTCATCCTCGGCGACGGCCCCGCGCCAATCAGTGAAGCTGCCAAGTATCAGGTCTACCGTCCGAGCATCCTGCCGCTCGCTCCCGGCGACGCGGTGCGCGTCACGCGCAACGGCAAAACGCTGGACGACCGGCATCGGCTCAACAACGGCGCGATTTTCACGGTGAAAAAGTTCGACGAGCGCGGCAACATCGTCCTTTCCAACGGCTGGAAAGTCGCCCGCAACTACGGGCACCTGTCGCACGGTTACGTCGTGACCAGCCACGCCAGCCAGGGCAAGACCGTACACCGTGTCTTCATTGGCCAGTCGTCGCAGTCGTTTCCGGCATCGAGCCGCGAACAGTTCTACGTCTCGGCCAGCCGGGGCAGGGAAGGGGTGACTGTCTACACCGACGACAAAGAAGCGTTGCTCGAAGCGGTTGACCGGTCCGACGAGCGACTGTCGGCGACGGAGTTCGTAGCCGGTCGGGGCATGAATGCGCAACCTCCGACTCCATCCACGCTGCGCCAGCGCGCGGCAACGCTGCACCGCCTGGAATCCCTCCGTCCGCGCGAGCCGGAACCGCCGCGCGTCGCAGAGCCGCAACGGGAGTTGGCCTGATGAATCATCACAAGGTGAGCCATCGCATCCCGAACGAAACAGGGCCTACGCCATGACCGACAGCATCCTCAAACGCTACACCGGCCGCGCCGTCGAGAATCTGTCCGAGCATCGCAATGCGACCGACAGTGCACAGAACGCGGACCCCGAATCGCCCGACGACCTCGGCGCGTTCGGACATCTGCGCGGCATCCGCGACCGCGCCATCATGCTGGAATTGCGAAAGAAAGACGGCAGCATCACCGCCATCGGCTATGGCTACCTCGAAAAGGCCGAGTACGACCCAGGCGAAGGCATCACGCTGCACGTCCTCGGCCAGAAGATCCGCCTGAAGGGCCGCAATCTCAACGCCGAAGTTCGTCCGAACGTCCGCCTCTTCGAGGGCATCACCCGCCACCGCGTCCCCTGGGTCCGCGAAGCCGACCACCGTGAAAACATGACGGCAAACGAGGGTGACACGGTCATTGACGCCATTGAATGAAGTGCGGCTGATCGCCGAGCGATCCTTCATGCAACCATTCCAATTCGATGCAAGTCGGTGTACTGACTTACGAATCCACGCGTGAACACGCGCCATCGCAGAATCCTTTGACTTACGAATTCCACTGGATTATGAATTATTCCGAGGGGCCGAAATCCCGCATACTACGATCACTTCACGAGCAGGCTCGTATCTCAAGCCCTGCTTCCGCGCTGTCCGCGTCGGGAGTGGGTGAATACAAGACCCGCAAGGGGAATCAGCCTGCGCCCGTATGCGGCGTTTTCGACTCCCGGCACTCCGCCGAAAGACACCGGCGGGATGCAAACGAACAGAACGCACACCAAAGCGGGGTCGTCATGCAACGCGGCAGTCTCAACACGCTTATCGGCTGTAATCTCCGGCATCATCGTCATCTCGCCGGACTGTCCGAGCGCGCCGCGGCCGCCCACATCGGCGTCGCATTGAAGACCTACCGCAATTACGAATGCGGCCGTGCCGGCCTTGATTGCGACCAACTGCTCCAACTGGCGGACCTGATTCAATGTTCGGTCGATGCGCTGTACCGCGACGGCGCGACGGACAGGCCGTTGACGGGCGAGCCGCCTTGGCATCCCTACGGCGCGGCAGCGCTGCTCGCCGAATTCAATCGCATCCGTTCCCGCGCCGCCCGCAATCAGGTCAGAGAACTGGTCGGCCGAATCGCCGATGCGCTCACCGACGATGCGAAGGCGACGCTATGACGTGGGATGAACTCGAAGAGCCGAAGACCGGGCCGGTGCAGGAATTCTGCATCGGGCTGGTGGGCGGGACGGCGGCAATCTACGGGATGCCCGGTTCATTGCTGCTTTACGCCGGCTGGCTTGATTCCACGTCCGTCCTGTTAATCTCGGCATTCGCCGGCGTTCTGATTGGCGGTTGGATGGCTGTAAACTGCAATCGTCATCGACCGCGACCGTGACGACCTTCGTGCCGGTCGTGCCTGCGATTCAACTCCCGCAACAGCGGCTGAAGCATCTGCACCACCGCAGCCGCGGCCATGACGCCCATGCAGACCATCGCCACCTTGTTGAAGACAACGGCGTCGGTTTTCGGCGCGAGGCGTGCCATCTGTTGGGCGCTGTTGGCAAGGTGGAGCGGGCTGGGCTGGGTCATGCGGGTTCCTGTTGACAATTATTGCAATGGGTGAGGGCCACATTGATAGCGCCGCCGGACGACCTTGACAAGTGTCATCACGACTGCGTCGAATCGGAACTGCCTTCCGCCTTGATCGAAATCCGCTCGACGATATTCCGCGTGACCTTGCGGTCGCGACGGTCGTAGAGTCGCGTCGTGCGCAGGTCGGCATGGCCGAGCAACTGTTGCACGTCCTCGATCGGCACGCCCTGTTCAAGCAGATCAGTCGCCGTCGTCGCCCGAAACGAATGGCACGTCAAAATCGTCGGCAGTCCGGCAGTCTTGAGGCGTCGTTTGACCATGCGGTGGATGTCCTTGCTCTGGCACGCCCACGCCGTGAGTTGCCGCGTGCGGCCAAGCGCAGAGCGGAACAATGGCCCGTCGGCATCCAGCGAGTCGCCGAGTGCGTCGATATATTCCTGGACGAAGCCTTGCAAGTCGTGGCGGCACGGGATGTCGCGCTGGTGTCCGCCTTTCTCGTCGAAGCGCAGGTACCACTGCCTGCCGTCGGTATAGAAGTCACGGCGGCGGAGCTTGGCGACGGCGCCAACCCTGCAGGCGGTGTACATCATGATGGCGAGGATCGCCCGGTCGCGCAGGCCAACAATGTTGCCTACGTCGATGGACCGCAGCAACACTCCGGCGCTGGCCGGATCGGTCGCCGGCGTCTTGCCGGTGACGTTGCTCACCCTCGGCCCGCGCACCGACGCAGCCGGGTTCAACACAATCGCGTGCCGCTGTACGAGCGTGTCAAAAAACTTGCGAATCGCCGCCAGATGCAATTTGCAGGTCGGCTTCGACGCCGGCTTGCCTTCGGTGGTTTGAAGTGTTCGAATGTACTGGCCGACGCTGCCCGGCGGGATGCGGGTCAGTTCAAAGCCATTGTCCTCGCACCACAACAGGAACCGATGCACGGCGTGGCGATACGCCTTGCGTGTATAATCGTTGCCGATCTCGTCGCCGAAGAACTCGGTGTAGGCGAACTGCGCGTTCGCGCTGGCCTGAGCGATGATCGCCGGCGGCTTGCCCGCGTCGAGGGATGGGGTCAACGACCGGTTGGGATGTGGAATGATGTCCTTGTCACTCAAGCGACCTCCATGCCGCTATGGGTTGCCAATTCGTAAACGCGCCCCCTGCCCGTTAACTACGGGGGTATAACGTCCTTTGTCTACCATAAGTATGCTTACTAGAGAATCGTTAAGAAAATGTAAATGGGCCGGCCTTAGTTCATGGATTCACTAGCAAGCGGCGCCGGAATTGAACGCCGCTATTCCTTACCTGTATCGACTTGCTCATAGCGAGCGCCGAATTCTTTCCACGAATCAAGTTGCTTGTCAAACCACCCGGAAAGCGTCATTCCATCGTCCAACTGCGGCGTGACTTCCATAGTGGTCGCCCTTGCCCAAATTTCAACGAAGAACACGTCGATTCCCATCCGGCCGCGAACGAAGGCGCGCTTGCCATCGCTTGAAATATCGATGTCGTCGTTAACATGTCCACCCAGCGCTGCCGGGATGACTTCGCGCTTGTTGAGGTCAATTACCGTATTGCGCGACTCGCCTTCATGATCCAGCATGAACGCCATCGATTCGTCAGAACTAAAAGCGCATCGCTGACACGAACCATCGATAGCGAATAACCAAGCGTCGCTCTGCAAGTCGTAGATACCAGACCGTTCTTTGCCACCAATACCCAAATATCGGCCCGAAGGACTCAGTTTAACGGCATGGCAACTTTCGATCGTGGGAAGCGAAATCGCAGAAGCGATTCGCGCGTCATATACGACAAGCCCCCTGCCATAAAGCGGAATCGCAAGCAAGTCGCCGGTCTTATCGAAGCTCAATTGCGATAGCCTTAGTGCTGCTGTCGACTTGAACGATGCAACCCTGGCCTTTTGTTCGATGTCCCAGATGACGACCTTCGGCCATTTCGATGTCTTACTCGATCCGCTGTGTGCCTCAGGGGAATTGCCGAATGAAACGGCGATTATGGGCCGTGATGGAAAGAAGGCCATGTCAATTGGTTCGAATGGAGCCGGGATGTGCAACGCAGGTACAGCATCGTCCGAACGAGAAACAACGATCGTTCGATCGGTGGGGCTGTATACGGCGCGGAGGGTTCGGTCATCGGACGAACATGACGCAACCTGTGGCGCAGAGGGTATGGCCTGCTTCGATTTTGCGGCTCTGCGCGACATCGAATGGATCAGTATCGTACCATCGTCTTGTGCTGCGGCCAGACGTGATCCGCGCGCGTCAAACGCAAGGCTGGTTATCAACCTGGTGTTTCCTCGAAGTTCTTTCTCATACGATACCGCGTCTGGTGGATTGAAGGACCAGAGCCGGATAATGTTGTCATTGCATGCTACAGCAATCTTGTTTTGCGAGAATCCGACCGCCGTGATGGGAAGCTCAGGCGAGAGCGATCTGCGGCGCAGCTTTTCGTAATCGGCCGGTGCAGGTCTCTTGGCCTTCTCGAAGTAGATCAATTCGAGAGTGTCCTTCGTGAACTTGATTAGCATCGGGTCGTCGGCCTGTGCGTGCAGCGCGACGGCATCATCGAGATCACGAATTGGTCTAAGCGCCGCTCCCTCCACCTGCTCGGACGGCCAGTCCCAATAATAGGAAGGTCCGGCAGAACACGCCGTCGATAGTGCTGGGCAGAAGCGAATGCTCCAAACTGGGAGGGCAAATCCGAGAAGCTGCGGCTGATCATCGAATTGCGGTCGTGCTGCGATGAATTCAGCGGAAGGACGACCTCGCCGAGGTTCGGCGTTTGTTGCTGCTAGATCATAAGCAATCCAACGGTGGTCGTATCCGCCCGCGATCACATACCGCGAGTCCGGCGTAAATGTGATTGCTTGCCCACCGACCTCGGCGCTATCTTCTATCGTAAAAGCCTTAACGAGCGTGTCCAACTCCCAGACATCTATCGAGCCCACTCGCGATGAATTGTCGTTGAAGTAGCTTGTGGCCGCGACAAAACGACCATCGGGGCTGAAAGCAACACTCCCGTCTGAGTAATGTCCGTTATTGAGCACGATCGTGTGCGTACCACGTCCAATTTTTGTATCGAGTACGAGTGATTGGTCGCCGATAGTCCAAAGCTGCAATTTCACCAGCGTGGAAAGTGCTATGTATCGTCCGTCTGGATCAAATGCCATGCTGCGACATCGACGGGCGGCCTTGAATGACGGGCGTTCATCGTCTCGAAGTCGATATGCCCAGTAATACCATTCGATGCCCCTCAGATCTTCGCCGGAATCAGGGCGGGCGTGCCTGGCGAGCAGTTCCTTCGCGCGCGAGATGTCACCTGTTTTCCACGATGCCTCGATTTGTTGGATGTCGGAGGCATATGCCTGAAGCCGCTTCTTGCGCGATTCCTCCCCGGCTTGCGTTTCCGCCACCCGCGCTTGAGCCTTTGCGGCGTTTGCTTCGATTAGGGCTTCTTCCTTTGCCGTTCCCTCGGATATTGCGAACTGCTTCTGCACCTCCGCCTCGTGGGCGTAATCGAAAGCGGCGAACGCGCCGGCTGCGGCGAGCACGGTTAGGACAATGATCGCGGCGGTTAGTCCGGGCCTTCGCTGGCAGCGTCGAACAAATCGCCGCGGCCTGCTTGAACGTCTTGCTAGAATCGGCTTGCCTTGCAGAAACCTGGCAAGATCGTCGGCAAGACGCGAAGCGGTCGGATAACGATCGTGGGGCCATTTCTCCATGCACTTCAGGCAAATGGTCTCGAGATCGCGGGGTATGCTGGAGTTCAGCTTGGTCGGCAGGATTGGTTCGGCCCAGGCGATCTGGTTCACGATGGCCTCGTCGCTGAGGCCCGATCCGATTGGGAAAGGCGTTCGGCACGTCAGGAGTTGGTAGAGGGTCGCGCCGAGCGAATAAACGTCGCATAGACTGCTGATTGGAGCAAGGCACGGATCGGCCTGCTCTGGAGCCATGTAAGGCCGGGTGCCGGGTTGAGAATTCGTGCGAGTCAGCTTTGTTTCGGCGTCCAGGTCTTTGGCAAGCCCGAAGTCGGTAATACTCGGCACTCCGTCGTTGACGAGAATGTTTTGCGGTTTGATGTCGCGATGAATAATGCCACGGGAATGCGCGTGCTGACAGGCTTCCGCAATCTGCTGAATGAATTCGGCCGCCTGGGTCGGGTGTAACGGCCTATCGCTCATGTAATGCAGTAAGTCGCCGCCATCGACATACTCCTGCACCAAATAGTGCCAATTGTCATGGACGCCGTCACCGATCGTTTTCACGATGCGTGGATGATCCAGCTTGCGCGCGAGCCGCGCTTCGCGGTGAAACCGCTTGAGGTGGATGTCCGAACTTGCGTGCTGACGCCTGAGGACTTTGAGCGCCACGACCTCGTTGGAATCCGGCAAGGTTGGGACGGCACGATAGACGATTCCGCAACCGCCGGCGCCGATCTGCTCGACCAGGTGGAACGGGCCGAACTCGCGTGGCCACTCTACCGTTTTCCCACCGGGCTCCGATGGGATCAAATCCGCGTCCGACTCCTTGAACGAATCGGACGGTGAGTTGCTCATATCAGGGAACAGGCTCATCGGTGCCCTTCCGTCGCCGTCTCCGACCTTTCAAGTAAAACTCAGATGAGTGTCCCGCAGCCTCGTGAAGCGCTTCCATGGCTCGTTGTATCAGGCCTATGACGCTCGCCTGGGTCTTGCCAAGTTGTTCGGCGATTCGAGCCTTTGACAGTCCCTCAAAGTAGAACATGTGAATGACCTGAGCGTGCTGCTTCGAAACGGTAGCCAACGATGTGGAGAGGATTAGTTGCGCCTCTTTCTTGGCGAGTGAGCGAAGCGGATTGTGGCTTGAAGAGCCAACCAACAAATCGGAATGAAGGTCTCGGATGCCAGCGCTTCGGCGCCGATTTGCCTTGCGAATCGTGTTAATAATGATGCGTTTCATCCACGCCCTGAAGTTCGGCATCGGATCGCCGGATTGAAGGGTGAAGGAAGCAATGCTGTTCGTGGCATTGGCGAACGCGGTCTGTACGATATCCTCGGGGTCAATAGCAAAAAGGATGCCGTCTCGCATGTGCCTTCGGGCAACATCCGTGCACCATGATCGTTGGGCTTCAAGCAGTTGCCCCAGACTTGCCATGTCTCCGCCGATTGCCAGCCGAAGCAGCGTTGAAAGCTCCTCATTTGACTCCATCTGGTCCACTTGTACACGCCTGCCTTTGTCGCTCGTAAAGAAAAATCGCCAGACCGCGCTACGTCCGGGCCTCACGTGGATTCCTCTTTGTAGCCGGGTGGCGCTATGACGGTCGCGCCCGCTCCAGGTTGGAAAATCCTACCTAGGAAAACGAAAGACATCCAGAAAGGCAGATCATGCGGAAAAACCAAAGCAATGGCGTGGAAATGCTTGAAAAACTGGCGGGAGCGACCTGGGATGAGATTGAGGCCCGCGTAATCAAACGCTGCGGGCGACTATTGGCGAGCCGTCCCTACATCGACCCGCGGGATGCCTGCCAAGATGTGCTCATCACCATCTTGTGCCGGGGCTTCCTCATGCGGTATGACCCGAGCCGGGGATCCTTTTGGCATTATGTGGATGGCATCATCTTTTTCCACTGCCTGCACTTGGTGCGGCAATCCAAGCGATTGTCGATCGGGCTCGGTTCCGTCGAGGAACCTGCCGCGCGTCAGCGGTCCTTTGATCCGGTCGCCTTAGTGAGGGATCGCGAGTTTCGCGAGGCGCTGACCGTCGCGGTGGAGTGCCTGACGCCGGCCGAGCGGTCGGTGTTTGCGGATGTCGTGGATCGGGCGCAAGGCAGCCGGCCCGAAGTCCGTCAAACTCGAGCGTCGGTCCACTATGCCCGTGAGAGCCGCTGCCGCCAGCGGCTCCGCACGCTGCTGATCGACTTCGCGGGCGAGTAACAGGTCGCGCCAGGGCGTTAGCGTTCCCGGTCTGGCGGCTCGCGCCGCATGCGCTTGGCCCAGAAATCCTGCCTCGGATGCTCCTGCATCAGCGTGAGTTCTTGAAGGTACTGCTTGGTGCCGGTGCGTCGGACGCGGCCTTCGTCGTCCCTCCATTCCAAACGGAAACGCGAGACGTTGGGATCGGCGTCTCCCAACGTGTCAACCACCAGCAAGGCCGCTTGCCCGTTGTCGTTGCGGATCGTGAGTCCGACGCTGCGAAGCAGTCCGTTAATCATGCTGGCAGTTTTGCGCTTCTCGTCATAGGTGTCCTGCGGCAACAGCTGGGCATACTCGTTCAAAATCGTCTCGAAATTACGGGCAAGCTCGGTATGGAACTCATCGCGGATCGCTTTGAGTGCCGCGTGGCGCTCGTCGAAGCCGTCGGGCAATCCTTTGAAGAGCGACCGGATAGCCGAGAGCTTCGCTTGATTGAGTATGGGGGACTGCGATTCGCCCCTCATGCGCGGTGCTCATCGGCAGCCGCGCTCCACACTTCATCAAAGGCGCGCTTTAGCGCCTGAAGCTCGGCGATGCGGCGTTCAGGCTCGTCGGCAAGACCAACGAAAAGCGAAGCGATCTCGTCGTGAAGCGGTTCGCGCTGGCGGTCGCGCGATGAAGTCTCGGCCATGAATCCCCCGCAATGTGCTGCTTTCAGTATGCCATAGCCGGCGCTGCGTGGCAATACGGAACGTGGCGCGATGTAAGGAACCGATGGTCTGCGACAAGTATGTAATACAAGCGCTTGGCACCAAGCGGGCGCTGCCGCTTGTTAGCAGGGAGAAACATCATGGTTGTGCGCCACACGGTTGACATCCCATTGGACCGAATACGACTCGGAGAAAACGATCGAGACGTTCCGACGCGTGATTCATTGCTTGGAATGAGTAAGTCGATTCAGACAGTCGGCGTACTGCATCCCGTTATTGTTCGCAGAGTTGGGGATGAGTATGAATTGCTCGTCGGAATGAGGAGGTTTCTTGCGTCGCAAATAGCCGAGAAAGAGACGATTCCCGCGCGAATCGTCGAGGGCGACTACAACCGGTCACAATTACTCGCGTCACGGTTGGTCGAAAACATTCACCGGGAGAATCTACTTGACCTCGATACGGCCAATGCGATCGCTCGGTTTATGGAGGAATCAGGCCTGTCTGCATCGCAGGCCGCAGTCGAACTCGGACTCAGCACATCGTCAGTCAGCAATCTGCTCACACTGTTGGGTGCGTCGCCGATCGTGAAGAAGTTCGTTGCGAGTGGCGAGATTGCGGCGAGCACCGCTGTGGAAATTGCTCGAGCCGGAGACATGGAAACACAGAACCGTCTGGCGGAAGACGCGGTTGAGCACGGCCTATCGCGCGACGCCGTCGTCGCCAGCATTAAGCAATCTAAGAACGTAGGCAATTCGATACCAAGCGAACGCAAATCGCGAGTAACCGCCGTATTGTCGGCCGGTCGTTCGGTGACAGTGACATGTAGTGGCTTAACTCTCGACGTGTTCATCTCGTGCCTCTCAGAACTGTTAGCTAAGGCACGCCGCGCACGACCAAAGGGCGTCACGCTCACTACTTTCTGCAAGACATTGAGACAGCAGGTCGGCAACAGAGTCGGCCCGCAAAGGTGATACGAATGGTGGGATGGTCTCACCAGGCGATTCTATTGACAAAGTTGGGAGGTCAGTCATGGTTGAGTTCTTTGAATTCCTGAGGGTATTTGTGATTTGCGGCACAGTGTTCTTCATCACGATGACGGTGCTGCTGGCCATGCCGCAATCGAAGCTGCGCTCGGTCGGACTGGAAATGTCCAAGTGGGCGCTGGCCTGTGGGCTGCTACTGTTAATCCCGTCGCCAGTCGATTGCCTCCCGGATATCGTGCCCGGCGTCGGATGGCTCGACGACATTGGCTACATCCTCGGCGCGCTCGGCGCCGCGAAGTCGGCCGTCACGGAACGCAAGCGACGCACGATGCTGGAGGAACTGGAGTTCGAGCAGGCCCTGGCCGCCAAGCGAAACTCCGTGATGTCGTCCGATTCGAATGATAACGACGAACGGGAGGCCGCATGATGCTCGGTCGATTATTCCGACGCAAATCCCGTCCGAAAGCGCGCCCGCGTCAGTGGAATCTGAGCGACGAACTCTTGCGATGGTCGAAGACAGATGCCTGGACGGTGCGCGATGCACTCGAAGGCACACTCGTCACCGGCGCAACCGGGTCGGGCAAGTCCTCCGGCAGCGGTCGTACCCTGGCACTGGCGATGCTGGAATCCGGATTCGGCGGATTGGTGCTCACCGCAAAATCGGACGAACGCCTGATGTGGGAAACCTATTGCCGCGAATCCGGACGACAGAGCGATCTGGTGATCGTCGGCCCTGATGCGTCACGCCGATTCAACTTCCTCGACTACGAATTGAATCGAAAAGATAGTGGGGCTGGCCTGACGGAGAACATCGTCGCACTGTTTTCCAATGTCATGGAGATTCGTGAGCGCAATGCGTCCGGCGGCGGCCGAGAGGACGGCGACTTCTGGAAACAGAACGCCCAAAAGGCGATGCGGAATGCGGTCGATCTCGTGTCACTCGCGACCGGCCGCGTCTCGGTGCCGGATCTGGTGCAGGTAGTGCTGTCCGCGCCGCTGTCGCCCGCGCAAATCCGAGACAAGTACTGGCAAGGGCAATCCTTGAATTTTCATTATCATCGACTGGTTGACGCCAAGGAGAAGACCTCGCGGCAAGCGCACGACTTTGCGGTCGTAGCGGATTACAACCTCATCGAATGGCCGAACCTGGCCGAGCGAACGCGCAGCGTGATTCAGGCGACGTTCAGCGGCTGGGCGGACATGCTCAACCGCGGCCTGCTTCGCGAGCTGTTCAGCACCGACACGAATATCACGCCCGAAGAGACCGAGCAGGGAAAGATCATTCTGATTGATCTCCCGGTCAAAGCCTTCGGCGAAGTCGGCCAGTTCGCGCAGGTGCTCTGGAAGCTGATGTTTCAACGCGCGATCGAGCGACGCAATGTCGCCGTAAGCCCACGCCCGGTCTTCCTGTGGGCCGACGAGGCGCAGAACTTCGTCACGTCCTACGACATGCAGTTCCAGACCACCTGCCGTGCGGCACGGGTCGCCACAGTCCTGCTCTCACAGAACTACAGCAACTTCCTGGCGGCGCTGGGCGGCGGCGAGAAAGGCCGCGCCGAGACCGACTCGCTGCTGGCGAATCTCAACACCAAGATTCTGCATGCCAACGGTGATCCCGTGACGAACGATTGGGCCGCGGGGCTGATCGGCCGCTCGCTACAGGTGCTGTCGAGCGGCAACAGCACCTACGACGCCGAGGACCAATGGAAGGCCGCCATCGGACTCGACTGGTTCGGCCGCACCGGCAGCACGTCGGCGGGATTCAGCGAGACCTACGAATACGAGGTGCAGCCGCGCGAGTTCACGCGGCTTCGTACCGGCGGTCCCGAGAACCGATGTCAGGTGGATGGCATCGTGTTCCAGAACGGCCGTCAGTTCGCTGCGAGCGGCCGCACCTGGCTGCGAACGTCTTTCCAACAGAACGGCTGACACGATTGCGAACGCTGTCCACGTCGCGCACCAGCCAACAGTGCGCAATGTCGGCATCGCTCTACGAATTGCGACTTACGCCTCATGGAGACTGACCGCCATGCACGACAGCCCCATGCCCGATCACCGCGAAGAAACTCGAAACGCCTTCGGAATCCTCGTCTTCATCGCCCGCGCCATGGCGGTCACGGTCGAGGTCTTCCTGCACCGGGCCGACTCGTTCGGCGAGCGGTATCTCGGGCTTCAGGTCATTGGCGGAATGGTGATGATCGTCTTCTGGCCGATCCTCTGCGATCCCGGATATCCGCCCGAACCCCTGCTCATCTTCCTCGCGACGTTCATCCTGATGTGCGTCGCCGTGCGCCTGCGGACGAATCGCCGGATCACGCGCGACTGCCCGCAACCGCACTCGCGATACAACGGGACGCCGCGACTGATGCGAATCACCGGAATCACGAGCGAAGTCACCGTCAAGCGCGTCGTTGAACCGATCGTCATGTGGCTGACCGGCGCATTCATGCTGTCGGTCAGCCCGCCCCTCGGCGGCTATCTCATGGTCACCGCCGGCAGCCTCTTCATCACGAACAGCCTGACGGATGGCTACGAGCGTCGCCGCGCTGTGGACATGCACGACGCCTATCTCGAACAACGCAACGTCGCGGAACGGTTCCGTGACATGAAAGATAAGTAGCGAAGGTCTCATCGCATTTGAGAGGTGCAACACTCATGGCAAAAGAAGACGCATCCCCAAAGATTGGCGCCGGCCACGCATCGGCCATGTTCCGTCAGGGCCTCGCCGAACTGCGCGCCGCGGTCTATCCCGAATCCAACGTGGCGCAGCCGACAGTCTACGGAATCGCAGGAACCAAAACGCCCGGCGAGGTCATGCAGGACAAACAAGGCGAATTGCGCGACCCCGACGAGCGGCCGTCCATCCTCGATGAACGGATGCAACAGATTGAGAAAGGCAACGAGGGTCCTGAGCCTGAGCCGCCTCAACCGGAGCGAGATTGAACATGAGCGACCCATTGGAATTTGCCTGGTCTGTCGTGAAGTGGTGGATGATCGTCACCATCGTCATCTTCGTGGTGATTCCGACATGGCTGGCCGCATGTTGTATCAAGGCAATCGGCGAACGAATGCGAGGTGCATGGCGATGGTGCGCGGGTCGCCTCGATGCACACCCGTGAACGGCCATCCGATGTATCGGCCCGTTGTCGCCAGCCCCCTCGCCTCGCCGTCCCTGCCCTCACTTCACAAGGGAAAACGAAACGATTGCAATGCCCGCTCGCAAGACTCCAATCCGAACGCACGAGAAGCCGCACGACGGCATCGTCGTGCCGGAGGGCGCGCCGGACTGGATCACGCCCGCGCTGATCCGTGAGACGCTGGCGACATGGCAACCCTTTTACCGCGACTCGATGCCCGTAGACGACGCCGTTAAGATACTCACCAACGTCGGTCGTTTGTTCGAGGTCTTGTCGCGGGGTTGAACCATGAAGCGATATGTCGCGTTGGCGCGGGTATCAAGCCGGGAACAGGAACGCGAGGGCTTCTCGCTGGCGGTGCAGGAGGATGCGCTCAAGCGCTACGCCGCCTCGACCGGCGGCGAAATCGTCCGCCTGTTCCGCATCGCCGAGACCGCCAGCAAACGCGATGAACGCAAGACGTTCAAGGAACTGATCGCCTTCGCCAAGAAGAATGCGGCGACTCTCGACGCGCTGCTGTTCTACAAGGTCGATCGCGCCGCCCGCAATCTCTTCGATTACGTCGAACTGGAGCGGCTGGAAAGCGAGCATGGCCTCGCCTTCGTCTCCGTTTCGCAACCGACCGACAACAATCCCGCCGGCCGCATGATGCGGCGAACGCTCGCCAATATGGCGAGCTTCTACACGGAACAACAGTCGGTCGATGTCCGCGAAGGTCACGCCCGCCGCGTACAGGAGGGCTGGTTCGTCGGGGCCGCGCCCTACGGCTACAGGAACATCCGCAAGGACGGCCGCGGCATCATCGAAGTCGATCCGATGCGGGCCAATGCTGTCAAGCGAATCTTCCACCTCTACGCCTACGAGCCACTGACCGTCGATCAGGTCATCGCCCGTCTCGCCGATGAAGGGCTGAAGTACCGCCCCTCCTCTCCCCGCTTCCCGCGAAGCTCGGTGTACGCGATCTTGCGCGACCGCTGCTACCTCGGCGATGTCGAATATGGTGGACAGTGGTATCCGGGCAAACACGAGCCGCTCGTCGATCGGGCGACCTGGGACCGCGTGCAGGTCCTGCTCGGTGGTAAGACTTACCGCTCACATGAACTGACCTACGCCGGCGGCCTCATCCGCTGCGGCCACTGCGGCAATCTCATCACCGGCGAACAGGTCGTTAAGAAATCCACCGGTAAGCAGTACGTCTATTACCGCTGCACCATGTACAAGCTCGCGCCCGGGCATCCGCAGGTTCGCCTCAACGAGTCGAAGCTGGACGAACAGATTCTCGCCGTCTTCCGCTCGATCAGGCAGCCCGACACGGTTCAGACATGGTTCTCGAACGCCCTGCGCGAATGGTCGAAACGAGAACGGGCCGAATCCTCGACACAGGCCGAAGTTTCCGAACGCGAAATGACGCTCTTGCGACAACAACAGGACCGGCTGCTCAACCTCCGCCTGCTCGACGAAATCGACGCCGACACGTTCGCAAGCAAGTCAACGGAGTTGCGTGACAGGATTGCAGCGGCAGGCCTGCGCGTCGAGGCCGCAAACCGCGATCGCGGCGAACAGGCCGAACTGGCTATCCGGGTTTTCGAACTCTCGCAAGCCCTTGTCGATAAATGGCTTTCAGCCGATTACGCCGCAAAACGCCAGTTGCTCGAAATCGTGTTTTCGAACTTCGTCTTGAACGGCGCAACTCTCTGCTATGAAGTGAATAAGCCCTTCGATGTACTCATCGAAGGGCTTGAAATGAGTCAGACTCGGGGCGACAGGATTCGAACCTGCGGCCTCTTGGTCCCAAACCAAGCGCTCTACCAGACTGAGCTACGCCCCGGCGGCTGTGCCTCGTTGACGCTCCGGCGACCAACAGATTACAGCCCTGCGCGACAACGAGGTCAATTGTAGTCTCACTTGACCTCGGACGCACCTGCCGCCAGCTCAGCAATTCACGCTGAGAATTGTCAGTCATAACCCGACGCTGTAATCACGTTCACTCGACAGGGACAGGCATTCCGTCCCTCAGAACAGGCCAACCGCCGCCGCGGACAAGCAGTCTGCCGTCGTGAGTACGCAATCCGTAGCCCTGAATAGCAGTCCCGCCGCATTGAACACGCCTCCTCAAGACTTTGCTGCCTCATTCGGCAATCCGTCCACGGACGGGCCCTTTCAGCCGGTGCGGTTGCACTGTCGTTAGTCGCAGCCGGCCGCTGCTGTATCAAGCCAGCCAGTTCCTTCAAGCCGCCGGCACAATGGTACGACCGGCGCAGTTTGGATTCCTTCGAGTACTCCCGGAGAAGTCGACAATCCATCGCAAATAAAACGTCGGTGAGCGGCGGCTATGTGCGGAGGATGAAGTGGCTGTCGCCTGCGGCAGAGCTCAGGCTTCCGGCCGAGGTTTGGGCTCCAACTGCTCCAAAATGAGATGAATCGTCATCAGGTGCATTTCCTGAATGTGTGCGCCATTGGCCGCATCCGGTGTCATTGCAATGTCGCAATGGTGCTCTGCCGCGCTGCCCGGCCGTCCCAGCAGGCCGATGGTCGTGATCCCCAGTTCGCGGGCCGCTTCCAATGCCGCCACGATATTCACGCTGCGGCCGCTGGTCGAGAGTGCAATAAGAACGTCACCTTTACGGCCCAGTCCGCGAACCTGTCTGGCAAAGACCTGCTCGAATCCAAAATCATTGGAGATACATGTTATCGCGGTCGGATCCGCCGATAGACTCAGCGCCGAAAGCGGATCGCGATCGCGACTGAACCGCCCGATCATTTCCTCCGCCAGATGCAGGGCTTCCGCCGCCGATCCGCCGTTGCCGCAGGTCATGATCTTTGCACCGGAATCAAGTGCTGCCTGCATCACGCCAACAATCCGGTCGATCGTCCCGGCCTGGCCGGACAACGAACGCAATGCCGTGATATGGGACTCGATCGATCGAGAAATGGCCTCTTTGCGATTCATCGGGACTCGTTGGTGTCGTTGGATCGCTCTCAGTCCATGGCCATCCGCCGGCCGCTGGCTGTTCGCAATCGGTGCCCGATTATCGCCCGAATGTCACGATCTGAATAGCCCGGGATGCCCCGAGCGGATCGGTGAAGATTCCGGGTGGGTGGGGCGGGCGGACGGTCTGCCGCGACTGTGTGTTCAGGACGCGGGGCGGGTATACTTCGGATGTGGACGGATCGGACAGACATCTGGATGACGCTTCGCGCTCTGAACTCCTCACCGGCCTGTCGGTCGGTGGTCGAGCGGCCGTGGATGCGCTGCTGCCGATCGTCTACGACGAGCTTCGGGCGCTCGCGGCCGCATGTCTTCGCGGCGAGCGGTCGGACCATACGCTTCAGCCGACGGCGCTCGTCAACGAGGTTTATGTCAAGCTAGCCGGCCAGGCAAACATCAACTGGAGCGATCGTGCCCATTTCATGGCACTCGCGGCTCGGGCCATGCGTAATACGCTGGTGAATCATGCCCTGGCTCGCGCCGCAGACAAACGCGGGGGCGGTGTTCGCCCTGTGATGTTGTCCACGTCAATCATGCCTTCGGAGAAAAATGCGGTGGACGCGGTTGAGTTGGACGAAGCGTTGACGCAACTCGCGGCGCTCGATTCCCGCAAGGCAAAGGTCGTCGAGTTGCGATTCTACGGCGGCATGACCGTCGATGAGATCTCGCATGTCCTGGGCATTTCAATATCAACGGTTGAGGCGGACTGGCGCATGGCCCGGGCACACCTATCGAGCCAGCTCGCGCGGAATTGACGAGGGATTATCGCCGCATGTCCCCCGAGGAATTTCGAAAAGCTGAGGCATTGTTTCAGGCTGCCTGCGCTCTGAAGCCGGGCGAGCGCTCGCGCTTCGTCCGGCGTGAATCGGGCGGCGATGAAAAACTGCGTTCCTGCGTCATGCGACTTCTCGAACACGATGAAGCGCCCGTCGCCGCATTTCAAACCGCCGTGGGTGCAGCCGTCCGTGCCGCCACCGAAGTCCTTCTGCGCCCTTCGAGCCAGCCGGTTCCGATTCAAATCGGGGCCTATCGCATTCTTCGGCAGATCGGCGAGGGTGGCTTCGGCGTGGTCTATCTCGCCGAACAGGAGAATCCGCGGCGCACGGTCGCTTTGAAGGTGGTTCGGTGGTTCATGGCGTCGGCCGACGCGCTCGCCCGATTCGAGCACGAATCACACGTCCTGGGCCGTTTGCAGCATCCGGGGATCGCGCAGATTTTCGAGGCAGGTGTCGCGGAAGTGACATTTCCGTCCGGCGAGGGTCCGCCATTTCCGTCGCGGATGCCTTATTACACAATGGAGTACATTCAAGGCCGGAATGTGCTCCAGTTCGCCGTGTCACCGGGCGATGGCCACGATCCCCTGAGTGTCACGCAACGGCTCGAGTTGATCGCCCGCGTGTGCGATGCCCTGCAACACGCCCACCAGAACGGCATCATCCACCGCGACATCAAGCCGGATAACATCCTTGTCGTCCGCACCACGCCCGAGTCAGGATCTCGGTTCGTCTCGGGCACGCGCGTCTTTGACGCGCAACCCAAGCTGCTGGACTTTGGTGTCGCGGCCGCGATCGAGGCCGACGAGCCCGGAGCGGCACGGCGCACGCACGTGGGACAGGTCGTCGGTACACCCGCCTACATGAGTCCCGAGCAGATTCGGGGCGAGTCCCATAGTGTGGACACCCGATCCGACGTGTACGCCGTCGGCGTACTGATCTATCAATTGCTGACAGGTCGGCTGCCTTACGAGTTCGGGTCCGCAGGCATGGCGGAGATCGCCCGGATCATCGCCGAGGAGCCGCCAGCACCGATTCGTTCCTCCGCCTCGGCTCGCACCGGACGCATTCCGCAGGACGTCGAAGCCATCGTCTGCAAAGCGCTTTCCAAGGACAAGGATCGCCGCTACCAGTCCGCATCGGAGCTGGCTCAGGACATCCGACGATTTCTCAATGACGAACCCGTCGAGGCCAAGCGAGATTCGGCACTCTACTTGCTCCGCAAGAATGTCAGGCGATATCGCGGCGTGCTTGCGGCGGTCGCGGCGTTCGTCGTCCTGCTGACCGGCTTCGCGGTCTGGGCCTCGGCGCAGGCACGCACCAATCGACGTTTGGCGGATGAATCGATCGTCGCCAGGAACGACGCTTTCGCCCAGCGAGATCGCGCCAATCGAACGGCCGAACAACTTCGCGTGGAAATCTCGCAGAGCCAGATCGACCGCGGCCGCGCGCTCGGGGCGGCCGGAAATTTCGGCGATGCAGAAGCAATCATCTGGCGCGAATTCCTCCGTGATCCCGATTCGCCGGCCGCTTACTGGGCGCTCAACGAACTCTATTGCCGCTTCCCGAGCATGACGACCATGCGAACCGGTCTCAGTTTGATCCGATCGATGGCGCTCAGCCCGGACGGGCGACTCGCTGCGGTGGGCGGCGAAGGAGCCGACCCGGAAGTCTGGGATATCACCTTGCAGACTCGAATCGCCAGTTTGACCGGATTGAAAGCGGTGACCCTTGATCTGGCGTTCAGCTCGGATGGAGAGATGGTTGCCGCCTCCACGGCTGACGGCAGGCTCGGACTTTGGCGCCCGATCACCGGCGAGTTGATTCATGAGATTCGTGCCAATCGGCGAAGCACCGGCACGATTTGCTTCAACTGCGACGGTCGAGCCATTGTCGCCGGCGGCGATGATGGAAGGATTCGGATATGGGATTCAGGCACGGCGAAGATGCTCACCGAGCTGGATACGGGCGGATCCGGTATCTACCGGATTCGGTTCAACTCGGATGGCACGCGAATGGCATCAGCCGTGCGCGGCGGCAACATCGTGCTCTGGAACACGGAGCGCCTCTGCGAGCGCGCGATGCCGGGATCCGCGATCGACGACGCATTTGCGGTTCCCATCGCGACGCTGGTCGGCCATGTCGATGTTGTTTCCATGTTGGCATTTTCGCCCGACGGTCGGGGACTGATCAGCGCGGGCGGCAACTTCGATCGGTCATTTCGGAAGTGGAACCTCAAATCACTGGAGTGCGAAGGAACCTTTGGCCCGGTTGCCGGCGTCGTGGTCGATGCGGCGTTCGCCGATGACGGCCGAACGATTTACGCCGGCGGCTGGTTCTCGACGGATGTGTGGGACGTTGAATCCCGCCGACGCGCGCGATCCTTCCAGCGCGGCTCGATCTCCCGGCTCGCAATCACACGGGACCAGTCCGCGCTGGTCGCCACGACGATGAGAGACATCCGGGTCTGGCGGCTCGGTTCGCCAGCACAGCAGAAAGTATCGGCAATCTCCGATGCCCGGTCGGCCGCCTTTCATCCCGCCGAGAATTCGTTGGCCATCGCTCGGGACGATGGCTCCGTCGCGATTCTTGATCTCGGAACGAGCACCATCCGCCGGCATCTCAGGCCGATTAAGTTGCCGGTTAGAGAGGACGACAGGCTCTACCGGATCCGGGCCTTGCGATTTGGTCCTGGTGCGAAGGAAGTGATCGCCGTTTCACGAGACCGCATTTTGCGGCGTTGGAATGTCGAGACTGGTAATTGTGAAGAGGAAGTACCGAACTCGAACTTCATCTCCCAGCAGTCGGTCGCATTGAGTGCTGACCAGCAGCGCTGGGTCTTCGCTCGCCGCGGCGACAGCTTCGCGCTTGCGGACTATCCGAAGACAACCGATGCGACCGTACTTTCCTGCGATCGATACGAAGCGATTTCGGCCGCCTTCTCGCATGATGGGCGATGGATTGCAACGACATCGCGCGATCAGTTACTGAGGTTATGGGATAAGGACGGAAAACCCATATCGAGAATGCTCTGCCACTACACGCCGTGGGGAATTGCCTTCACGCCCGACGACTCGCGCGTACTGACCGGAACATGGAACTTCAATATCGAGATGTTCGATGTGGGGTCCGGTGAGCGACTTCATGTCTTTGAGGGGCACGCCGGTACCGTGTGGGGCGTCGAGTTCAAGCCGAACGAGCCTGACGTGTTCGCGTCATGCAGTAGTGACGGCACTGTGCGGCTGTGGAGTGTTTCGGCCGGCCGGGAACTTGCCGCCCACGAAATTTGTCCCGGCGAAGAGATCATCACGGCGTGTTTCAGCTTTGATGGCCGATACATTGCTGCCGTATGTTCAGCCGGCGAAACGCATGTACTCGATCTGCATTTCGCCGACGCCTGTATTGAAGGCAACCGCGCCCATCAGTCGGCCTTGGCAAACTAAGCCCGCCCGGATACCGATCGCGTTTCCTCCCCTATCAGCCCGTGGCGGAACTCCGTTTTTTCGAACGGCTGTGCTTTACGCGGCGTAATGGATCGATAGAGCGTCCGGCGTCGTGTTGTTCGTTGTCCGGCGCCGCGGCTCCCGATTGTCGTTCAAGCTCCGCCACAGGTCGGGCAGGGCATGTGCAATGCACTCCGCGATCGCGCGCAACAGCCGCGCCGCCGCATCCTGCATGCTCCTGGCCGTCCCGAAGCCGAGCACCCTGCGCAGGATCAGACTCAAATTAAATCCCGCCACGTGAATGAGCAGTCGCTTCAATATGTTTTCGTGCTCGCGAAGGTGCGTCCGGCGCATCCCGCCGGTGTCATGGCAATGGGCAAAGCTCCGTTCCACCCGCTGCCCGCGCTTCCGCATCAGGGACTTGCCGCGCTCGCCCTTGATCCGGCGACGATTGGCATACACCGCATCACGCGCTTCAAGCTTCTCGGCGATCTCCTTTTCGGTCCGGCCCTGCCAGTTCCGTCGGCCGCGGTCCGGTTCGGCGATGTAGGTGCGAATCTCCCGCTCCTTCTGATCCTTCAACACCTCATTGCTGTGATAGCCCCTGTCCGCCACCACTTCCTTCAAGACCTGCTCGCTCAACTGCTCGCACGCCTTCTCATCCGCCATCACCGACACCAGGTTCTCGTCCACCTGCTTGATCGTCTCGCCGAGGCTCGTCGTGTCGCCGCGACTGGACGGCTGAAGCGTCACCGCCATGACCGCACCCGTGTCCATGTCCACCGCATGTTCGGCCTTGTGGGCCAGGTGCGTGCTGCCGTTCTTCATCTTCGTGATCTTCGCGTCCGGATCGTGCGGATGCTGCCAGTCATCGTTTGACCCCTTGTTCCTGCGCTTCCTGTCCAGTCTGGCCAGGTCCTCCCGCGTCGGCGTCTCGATGCCCGACTCCTTCGCCAGTCGCGTCAGAAACTCCTGATAGCTTTCGCCCGTGTCGCGACGAACGATGCTCCGCAAGGCCGCATTCGCCTCCAAGGTCGTCGCATCGATACCCAGCGTCTTGCCATCCAGCAGCTTCTCCTTCGCCAGAACCTGCAAGACCCAGGTGAAAATCTCCCGGTGCGTCTCAACGTCGATCAACCGCCGATTGCGGCTGATCGTCGAATGGTCCGGCGTCGAGTCGGTCAGCGCGTAACCCGCGAATCTTCGCAACGCCAGCGAGTCCGCCAGCCGCCAGGCGATCCCGCGCTCGCTGCCGATCCCCTCGAAGTAGCCGATCATCAGCAGTCGGAAATAGACCGCCGGCGGCAGCGACGGCCGGCCGACCTTGTCGGAGTAGAACTTGCGGCAGCGATCCTCGACAAAGGCGTCGAAGCCGCCAAAGCCATGAGCGCCGTCGGCAATGCCATGAGCGCCGTCGGCAATGCGGTCAAAGGTTTGCGCCTTGAGAATTGCGTTGACCCGGTCGTAGAACGGATGAGCCCCGCCTCAAACCGGACCGGTGCCGATCCCGTGACAACCGGTGACGGCCGAACGGGAGGGGGTTACGAATGAACCGCAACCGGTGACGGCCGAACGGGAGGCGGTTACGAATGAACCGTAACCGGTGACGGCCGAACGGGAGGCGGTTACGAATGAACCGTAACCGGTGACGGCCGAACGGGAGGCGGTTACGAATGAACCGTAACCGGCTTCAGCAGGGCCGGAACCGGGCCGGAATCGTCCCGGGCCGCCGGACATTCAACGAGAACGACACAGACTTCGGCCAATCCCGCTTTTCAACCCTGCCGCAGCGGGCGGGCAGTTTCTGCGCGGAGATGCAGGCGGGCCATCATGCCACTGCCCGGCAGTCGTCGCCGGAGAGAAAAGTCCCGCAAAAAAGTTGACTAAGCAACTTGGTCAGCGGTTATGTATGAATAACGCTCGGGCCTTGGGCGGGGCTTGCCGGCGTGATACGAACGGGCTTCCGATTCTTAAGGAAAGGATCCATATGAAATTTCGAGCCATCATGCGGCTGCGCGCTGTCTCGCGCCGATGGTCTGTACCGAGTTTCACCTTCATTTGCGTATCATTCATTCTTACAGCGGACGGTCAGCATGCCTCGGCTCAGCCGGGGGCTGTCGAGTTGTATCCCATCAAGGCGCCGACGGGACCGGCGCGTCGCTGGTCGGCCGGCATGGGCGTCACGCCTTTCTCGCAGGTCGATCTTTACACCGGCCGGGTCCATACCGCCTTGCCGATCGTCGGCTGGGGCGGCCGCGGCCCTGGCATCTCGCTGGCACTGCACCATCACATGATCAGCGACTGGGAGGAGCCGACCGAGGCGCTTCGGCGCGGAGATGCCAACCTCGACGGTAAGGTCGATACATCCGATTTGTCCCCGTTTGTCGGTATTGTGCTTGCCGACGCGCCCACGGAAGCTGAAAAGGCCGTCGCGGATATGAACGAGGATGATGAACTCGACCTTCAGGACCTGGACGAATTCGTCGCCCTGCTCGCCGCGAAGGAAGGCGGCCCGGTCTGGACGCATACCTATGACACCAGCCTCAAGATTTCCGGCGGTGTCGGCGGTCCGGACACGGTTGTGGTCGTCTGGGGCGACGGCACAAAAGACAGGTTCAGCAGGAATATCTCGACCGGCCAGTGGGATGCCATGCCCGGAGTGTTCAACAGGCTCGAACCCATCGGCTCATCGCCCATCACCGGCTGGAAGCTCACCACCAGGTCGCAATCAAAGCTCTATTTCCACACCGATGGCCTGCTCGACTTCATTGAAGACCCCTCCGGCAACCAGGTGGTCTGCACCTACATTGATAACGCCTCCGATCCGGCTGATGGTGAACTCGACTACATCACCGACGCATCCGGTCGCGTACTGGACTTCTCCTACAACTCTCATGGCAAGCTGGCGGAGATCACCGCGCCGCTGGGCGTGACGAACAACCCATCGCTCGGCAACAATGCGGAGCGCGTCTGGCTGCTGCTTTACGAGGACACCTCGAACCCCGGCAACCCGCACACCGATGGCGACGGCCATTTCGTCGCGCTGGAGGACCCGCTGGGGCATCGCATCCACTGGGACTACACGGCCGACTACGATATCGACACGATCGCCGATCAGAACGGGAAGGTGTATGACCACGATTATGACGGCCTCATGGGACGCCTCAGCCGTGTAACCAATCCGCTGGCGCAGGAGGTCCACATCGATTACGGAATTGGCAGCAGCAGCTTTGAACAGGAGACGGTCTTTACGGATGTCCGAGGGAATGACTGGTTCTTCCTCTTTGACGTTCTCACCTTCAATCTTATTCAGGCGACCGATCCGCTCAGCGAGACGACGACGATCGGCCATGTCACCTCGCCGGCAAACCTGGTGCACGAAGTCGCGACCGTCACCAATCCGCTGGGCAAGACCTGGACCTCGACCCATGACTCGAACGGCAATGTTCTGACGACCACCGATCCGCTCGGGAACAAGACGACGTACGGGTATGACACGGGCGGGATGAACAACCTGGTCAAGATCATACCGCCGGGGACCACGCCGGGGACCGGCAACACGGCCAAGGCCGTCGCAATCGAATACAACGATGCCAATCATCCGACCAGCCCGACGCACCTGATCGAGCCGGCCGACGGCCAGGGCAACGGCACAGCGACGACGGTGATTGCATATTACGACGACGACGCGACGGGGAGCGGCATCGACCCGGAAGACTGGAACGGCCTCGTCAAGAGTGTGACCGACCCGAACGGGGTGGTGACGCTGTTCACTTATGACGCATGGGGGCAGACGGCCCGAGAGACGGAGAACCCGGTCGATTCGCAATATGATATCAAACCGGCATGGCCGATGGTTTTTCAGGGGCGCACACTGAACGAAGGCGGCGCGGTGGTTGGCTCTTCCAGTTCAGCGCGTAGAAAGCCCAATTGCACCGGGTGCGGCCCCGATACGGCGACCTATTGCACCGACAACGCGGGACAGCAGATTTGCGCGCAGTGTCCAACGACCTGTGTTTCGTTCTGTCCGATCGAGCCGACCGGCATCAACGCGACGCTGATGGCTGGCTGTGCGACATCCAGCTATTCACCGACGGGATCATCGCTCACGTCGAATCGCTGTGTCAATGATCCGCTCATGGATACGCCCTATGACAGCAGCGATCGGAATCGCAGCTTCTCCTATGATGATCTCGATCGCCCTCTGACTTGTTCCCTTGCGACCGAGGAGCCGGTCAATCTACCCAACGCCGCAGGAACACCAGTTACCCGCACATTCACGAACAACTACGACGATGCAAGCGGTGTTTACACCGCGACCGATCAGGACGGGGACTCGGTCATCACCGAACTGGACGCGGCCGGGCGGGTCTGGCGTGTGACGCGGAGCGTGGGCGAATCGCCGAACACGCGGACAATTGTGGTTGAATCAACCTACGACGCGGCCGGGCGCATGACGCAGGTCGATCAGGGCAATGGCAA
>JAHBXN010000010.1 GCA_019636475.1 Phycisphaerae bacterium | reverse complement strand
GGACATGGGCGCGCACGAGTTCGCCTACGACTGCGACGACTGCATTCGCATGGGAGATATGAATTACGACGGCCTGGTCGATGGCGCGGACATCCAGCCATTCGTGGACTGCGCGCTGGATGGCGACGGCGGGGCCGAGTGCGGCTGCGCCTGCGGCGACTTCGTCGGGCGCGACGGCGTCGAAGTCAATGACGTGCCATCGTTTGTGGCCTGCCTGCTGAGCATGGGCGAAGGATGCGTCACGCCCGAGCCGTGCGATTACGAAGGCGAGCCGCGCGCCGGGCTGCTCGACTGCAACGAGAATGAAGTCCATGACGAAGTCGACATCCACTTCTGCGATCCGTCCGTTGATCCGGGTCTGTGCGACTGCAACGGCAACGGCATACCCGATGAGTGCGACATCGCCGACTGCGACGCGGACTGGACGTGCGGCGACGTGAATGCAAACGGCATTCCGGATGGCTGCGAGCCGGACTGCAATGGGAACGAGATACCCGACGACGTGGACATTGCCGAGTGCGACAATGATCCGGCCTGCGCCGACTGCAATGGCAACGGCATTCCGGACGGCTGCGAGCCGGATTGCAATGAAAACGGCGTGCCGGACGACTGCGATGTCGATCCGCTCGATCCGGACGGCGATGAATGGGTCAGCCCGGACTGCAACGGCAATGGCATTCCCGATGAATGCGAGCCGGACTGCAATGACAATGGTGTCCCGGACGACTGCGATATCGATCCGCTCGACCCGGACGGCGACGAATGGATCAGCGCCGACTGCAATGGCAATGGCTGGCCGGACGAATGCGACATTGACATGGGGCCGCCCTTCGGCTCGATGGACTGCAATGAGAACGGCATCCCGGACGAATGCGACATTGCGAACTGCGGGCAGGCTTGCGCGGAGGCCGTCGATCCGGAGGTGTTCAACTGCTGCGACTGCAACGAGAACGGCATCCCGGACGGCTGCGACATTGCGGCGGAATTGAGCGAGGACGCCAACGAAAACGGCGTGCCGGATGAATGCGAGATGGAAATGATGATGATGTCCGGCGGCGGACCGGGCGAAGGCGGCGAATCCGGCGAGCCGGGGTGTCGCGACGCCGCGTGGGCGGCATTCCATCAATGGTGCATGGAACAGACTTGGGGACCGACTTCCGATGACTCCGGCCTCGAACAGTTACGACGCATGATGTCCAAACGCGCGGAACTGGGTTTGTGAGCGGCGCTTGCCCCCCACGTGCGTATTACCTGCCGCTTAGCTTCGCGCGGATGATGTCTGCTCGGGCGCTGCTGCGTTGTTCGCCGGTGAGACGCTCGCCGTGAATCTTTTGCAGATGTGCCGGCTGAGTGACGAGGAACAGTTCATTCAGCGTGCGAAGTTCGATGTCCTTGATGCGGTTGAGATGCACGCCCATGCGCAGGTGAGACAGGTGCAGCATGGTTTCTTCGCTGCTGATGGTGCGGGCGTTCTTCAATATGCCATAGGACCGCCATACGCGGTCATCGAGTTGCAGAGGACGTTCCTTCACAAGACATTGTCTGGCGAGGTTTTCGTAATCAATGATGCGCGGAATCACGAGTGATTTGAATTCGTTGACGATTTCCTCTTCCGATCGGCCGAGGGTCACCTGATTGCTGATCTGGAACAGGTCGCCCGTTGCCTCGGTGCCTTCACCGTAAAGGCCGCGAACCGCCAGGTGCATATCCTTGGCGGCCCGAAACACGCGCTCGATTTCTCCGGTGAGTTTCAATGCCGGCAGGTGCAACATCACGGATACCCGAATGCCCGTGCCCACGTTTGTTGGACAGGCGGTGAGATAGCCGTATCGTGAGTGGAAGGCGTATTCAATATGGTCTTCGATTCGGTCGTCGATCGAATTGATCTGATGCCATATTTCATCGAGTTGAAGGCCGGTGCGAAGCACCTGAATTCGCAGGTGGTCTTCTTCATTCACCATCACGGACGTGGATTCATCCGTCGCGATGGCAACACCGCGAGTGCCCTTGGCATCGACGAGTTGTCGGCTGATGAGATGTCGCTCGACCAGCATCTGGCGGTCGAGATCGTCCACCTGATCCAAGTCGAGATACTCCCATTGCCCGTTGGTTGCACGCGCGTCGAGATGCACTCGAAGCCGGTCCGCCAATTCACGTCTCTGATCATCGCTCGCGCGGCTAAGGAAGGGATATCCGGCGACGTTCCGCGCCAGTCGAATTCGCGAACTGATCACGATCTCGGACAGCGGTCCAGGTGTTGCGAGCCATTGGCCGGCGCTTTTGGCGAGTTGGTCCGTAATCATGCAGACTCGATCTTTTGAATGCGGTCGCGAATTCGAGCGGCCTCTTCGTATTGTTCGTTATCGACTGCGCGGACGAGCGCTCGACGCAGCCGAATCAGATCGCTCTCCGCGGTACGGGGCTTTTCCTGTTTCCGAGGGAATTTTCCGACATGCTGATTCGCCCCCTGGTGGGCCCGCTCAATAAGGGGCACAAGTGCCTTCTCGAAGGCGTCGTAGTCGCAAGGGCAGCCAAGCAATCCGCTGTTTCGGAACTCGACAAAGGTCAGCTTGCATTTGGAGCAGCGCAGCTCGGCAATCTGCTGAGCCGTCACCTTCCCACCGCCGATAAACGCCGTGAGCATCTGGCTGAGGTTGACGGCGCCCTGGGGGTTCGGCGTAATACCCTCCTTCTGGGCGCATTCCTCGCACAGATGGCGTTCCCGCTTCTCACCCTGGGGTGAAATATCGGTCATATGGACCGTTGCTGGCTGCTTCTTGCAGGCGTTACATGGCAGATGCATCCGGCGACGCCCCTCTTTGCGCAAAAATTGCGGTTCTGGATTCGGCCAGGCCGCTGCGTTTCATCAGCATTTTATCGTCATTCCATCATCGTTTCATCATTTCAGATTATCGAGCTGTTGTACGCCGGATCCTCGAAGTGGTGCGCGCAACAGGGTGAAAAACATGATTTGACACATGAAAACCCCATCAAGGGACATAGGCGGCTGCGCAGGTGCGCGTCTCCCAAACACGAACTTTTGTGATTTTGACATTCGGCGGAACCGACGGGACGAATTCGTCGTGTATCAGTTTTGCGACAAGTTCGGTGGATGGATTCGATCCGGAGAATTTAGAATGATCGTTCAGGAATGTGTCGTGGAGCCGGTCGGTGATCGATTTCAGTCTCGGCTGAAGCACTGTGAAATCCGCCAGGACATCGATGGAATCGAGCTTCTGGCCCTCAAGGTAGACCTCCACATTCCAGTTATGGCCGTGGAGCGGTTCGATCGCGCCGTCGGCGAGCCGAAGTTGGTGCGCCGCGGAGAATTCACTGGTCAGGAGCAATTCAAATTTTGGCATGGGCAGGTGCTCGCAGGGGGTTTGGCGGGTCCCGGGCGGTGAAAATCGGGGCTGATCGGAGTCGTGGTTACGCCGGGTTCCGTTCGATATCGTAGCAGGATCATCGTACGGAATGCCATTATGAGCAAGCAAGGTGAGCAAGCAAGCCGCCGGGTATCGGATCGCAGCGGGACGGATTGATCGACCATGCCGACCTGTTTTCCCAATCGAGAAGGATTCAAAAAACTCGTCGGACATGGCGCGACCGTACCCGTTTTCCGCCGTTTCCTTGCAGACGAGCTGACTCCTGTTGCGGCGTTTGCGCGAATGTCCGCGCACACCGAGCACGCGTTCTTGCTGGAAAGCGTCGTGGGCGGTAAGCGGGTGGCGCGGTATAGCTTCATTGGAGCGGATCCGGCCGTCGTGTTTCGGGTGAAAAACGGCGTCGGGAATGTTGAGCAGCGGGGTGGCGAATCGGTTCGGTTGGACGGCATTTCCGATCCGCTTCAAGCACTGGAGAGACTGACGGATTCAGACCGAAGCGTTCCGCGTGACCGCCTGGGCGCGGCGGCGACTTCACTGCCTCGCTTCACTGGCGGGGCGGTCGGATTTACGTCATACGACACAATTCGCTACTACGAACGGCTGCCGGGTCAATCGGCGGATGACCGGCTGCTGGATGATCTCTCGTTCGGAATCTACCGTGACATGGTCGTTTACGACCACGTCAGTCGCACGGTGCTGGTGATCGCAACCGCCCGGCTCGATGGCGCCTCGCCGGACGCGGACTACCAGGGCGCGGTCGATCGAATTGAACGAGTCAGCGAGCGATTGCTCGGGTCTGGGTCATCCGAAGCAATTCATCCGCTGCGGCCGCTCGATCCGGATGATCGGGCGTCCATTTCGATCAAGTCTAATTTCACGCGTGAGGAGTTTGAATCGGCTGTTCGAACAGCGAAAGAGTACATCCTGGCGGGTGACATTTTTCAGTTGGTTCTGAGCCAGCGGCTTCGGACTCAATTCGCGGGTGCCCCGTTCGATGTCTATCGCGCTCTGCGTCATGTGAATCCATCGCCTTTCATGTTCTTTCTGAAGTGTCCGGATGCGACACTCATCGGGGCCAGTCCTGAAATTCTCTGCCGCGTTGATGATGGCATCGTGACGAACCGGCCACTTGCGGGAACGCGGCGACGCGGAAAGACGCCCGAAGAGGACAAGACGCTTGAGTCGGAGTTGCTGGCGGATCCCAAGGACCGTGCTGAACACATCATGCTGGTCGATCTGGGACGCAATGACGTGGGTCGGGTTGCGGAACCCGGTACGGTTAAGCTGACGGAGTCCATGACCGTGGAGCGGTACAGTCATGTCATGCATTTGTCGAGCAATGTGACCGGCCGCCTTCGGCCGGGGTTGTCCGCCTGCGACGCATTGCGATGCGCGCTGCCTGTCGGCACGGTCAGCGGCGCGCCGAAGGTGCGGGCGATGGAGATTATTGACGATCTTGAGCCGGTGAGGCGGGGGCCATACGGCGGCGCGGTGGGCTATCTGGATTTCTCCGGCAACATGGACATGTGCATCGCGCTTCGGACGATGGTTGCGACGCCGGTTGTTCCGGCTCGTGAGGGGGAATCGGCCTGGTGTGTCGACATCCAGGTGGGAGCCGGAATCGTTGCGGACAGCGATCCCGCTGCAGAATTCGAGGAAACGATGAACAAGGCCCGCGCGCAGCTGGCGGCGTTGGGAATTGCGAGTCGTTGAAGTCGCGACGTACGGCAGGACAAACGGAATTCGGAAGTGCGGGCAACTACATTAATGGGAGACGACAATCGCGAATCCCTTTGGATGCATGATCCGGCCTTGACGACCGCAAGCGGTGCAGCTATTTTGCGGTGCTCTGGAAACCTCCCAGCCCGGGTGGCGGAATTGGCAGACGCGCTAGGTTGAGGGCCTAGTTCCGGTTAAACGGAGTGCAGGTTCGACCCCTGTCCCGGGCAATTTCTCGCTTCGTCCTCCCTCAATCCGAACTCTAATTCGCTCCCGCCTCGAAATCGGCGCGGGTTGTCACATGAGCGGGGATTTAACGCATTTAAGCTCGGCCTTCTGCCGCGTTCCAAGCTGCGGCTCTGCGATCGGGTGCGCTTCGGCGTGTGCAGCCCAGCGTCGCCGTGCTCGAAAAAACGGTTTGAACGCGAGTCCCACGGCCTGGGGCCCCAACAATTCCGCGTCGTTTTTCTTGCCCTTTGAACTCTATCTCGCGATAATGCGGGAAGGGACGAAGTTGGCGCCGACCGAGGGTCGGCGGCGACCGATAACTATCCAACAACGGCTTCGAGATCCTTCCGACAGGGATTCGTTGCCGTTGCAAGTGGGTGTGTCGCATCCACTTTTTTCGGCGGTTGTATTTTCCGCGACCGCCTTCCGATGGTCATCCGAGGGTTGGCGAGCAATCCTGCGCGGCGCCTTTTTCAGGGCGCCCTGTGTCACAGCGGATTATTTAGGAGTCGATGATGAAGTGTCTGAGTTGCAGGGCGGCGGCGTTGCTATGGACGATCCTGTTTTGTAGTGCCACTAATGTGGCACTTGCCGAGAATGCATGGACTTCGGCCGGCGGCGAAACGGTGCTTTATGTTTATCCTGAACTGCTGGCGGAGCGGGGACTGACTCTCCGGGTCAATGGCGAGCCGCTGTCGGGCGACAGTCTTCAGAAGATTGCCTTCCAGATTGATTCGAGATCGACCCTCGCATTCACCGAAGCGGGCGGCAGATTTTCGGCATTCGTCGGCGGTGACGTCGTGCATGTTGAAGATCTTGTCATCGAAACGTCGAGTGGTCGAGAAGCGACGATTGAGGGTTTTGCATTCAATATCACCGCTGGAAGCTCTTCCGCTAACTTTCGTCCGACCTTCAGTGACAAGCTGAGCGGCGATTCGCTGCTCGAGATGTCAGCGGCAAAGGCCGGTTTCCACCTCGAGAAAGTCTCGTTGCAATTGGAAGGCGCAGATATTCGAATTACGCCGAAACTGGCGGATCTTCTCGGTGACGCGTCGCTTGCAGGCTCTTCGATCGGCGATGTTCGCATATCGATGCCGGTGGCGTGGGCCGGCGGTGACGGCCCCGTTGCGTACGAAGAACTGATCAAGTACGGCGATGCGGCAGGGGCAGTCGAAGGCGATCCGCGCGGCGGAAACGGCGGCACCGTCTGTCCGCAGCCCGTCGGCCCCGACGTGATCACCGGAATCATTTCCGATATCGGAAACTACGGGAACGCTGAAGTTCCGACCGGCAGCGGCCAGTGGTATGTTGGATTTTCCGTCGGGACCACGTCGTGCAACATCGGTGACTTCATGGTCCTTTGGGACGATGATCAACCTCCGCCGACGAATCTGCACCCCGTCATTGCGCAGAACTTCTATCGTCTTCGAACGATGCCCAATGGCGTGACTCGTTTTGAGCAGATCGGCCAGAGCTGGCTGAAGCACGGGTTCACCGTCGCGGCTGGTGATTCATGCGGCTGCGGCTGCACCGGACCAGGCGGGCCGCAGTTGCATCCGGGCTGTTCCGATCCTTACGGCGCGGGCCTGAATGGTTCGCAAAGCGGACTGGGGCCTCGATGGCAGGTGAACGCGCGGACCGGTGAGTATCCTCACCCCTATCAGGACGGGACCCATGTTCCGGGCGACTCGAACACATGGAAGCGCGTGATGGTTCGGGCGTCAGACCTCGGGACGGCCAACTCGCTTTATTATGCCGAGGCTCAGTACGTCGCCCCGGATGATCACCAGGCGGGCAATGCGAGCAACAACGCATCGTACACGCGCATCAACGTGACCCCCAACGGCGCGAACAACTATAACGCGAGCAACAGCGGATTTCAGACTGTTCGCGAGCGCCCGGCCATCCGTGCGTGGAAGGCGCAGGTTTCGAGCGTGGTCGAGACCGACATTCTCTGGAGCCCCGCGGCGGGTGAGCCCTATCAGAATGCGCGGGAGTTCATGATTCTTGCTGCCAATGTGACGGCACTCCCCGGCGGCAAGTGGAATTACGAGTACGCACTCTACAATATGCACTCTCATCGCGGCGCCTGGTCGTTCGCGATTCCGGTCGGTAATTCGGCGGTGCTTGAGGATGTCGGCTTCACGAACGTCATGTATCACAGTGGCGACGGCGAAGGGGGCGTGACGCGCTCCAACACGGCGTGGAACTGGTCCCATCAGAACGGACTGCTGACATGGAGCACACAACCCTACAATCAGAATCCGAACTCCAACGCGCTGATGTGGGGCGCGATGTATAATTTCCGATTTACGTGCAATATCGCGCCGGATTCGGAGCAGGGCGAATCGGTCGTCGGTCTGTTCCGCCCTGGCACCCCGACGTCGTTGACTGCATTGACGGTGGTTCCGAAGCCGTCGGCCGTGTATATCGAGCCGACCGCCAATGCGCCGACGATCGTCGTGAATGCATGCACGGAGACCAGCTTCGATGTAGACATTCTGAATGGTTCGGATTTCTATGAACCGGGTTCCGCAAAGGTGCACTACAGCATCAACAACGGCGAATTCAACGAATCCTCGATGGCGCCGGTCAGTGGCACGCTGCATCGTGCGACGCTGCCGGCCGTCGAGTGCGGCTCGACGATTCGCTATTATCTCAGCGCTCGCGGGCAGGGCGGTGAAACGGTGAACCTGCCTGAGACCGCTCCAGCGGCGACCTTCGCGCCGCAGGTGGGCGTTGAGGAAGTCGTCGCGATCGTCGATGAGAATTTCAATGCCGGGCTGCCTGGGGACTGGTCCGCGACCGGGCTGTGGAACATCACTTCGCAGTGCTCCATCGCGCCGGGGTGCAATGTAAGCGGCACCTACGCCTACTTCGGTCAGCCTTCGACGTGCAACTATGATACCGGGGCCCAGGCCATCGGGAGTCTGTCGCGAAGCGTTTCGATTCCGAATACGCGGCTGGCGACGCTGCGATACTGCTCCAACTTCGAACGCGAGGCCTTTGCCCAGAGCGACTGGCCGCGCGTCCGCGTCAATGGAACCACGGTTGATACCCCCGCGGCCGGCGGACTGGATTCGTCGCCGTGGGTCCAGCGAACGGTGGATCTCACGGCCTTCGCGGGCCAGACGGTCACCCTTGAATGGTTCTTCGACTCAACCGACCAATGGGATAACCAGTTTCGGGGCTGGCAGATCGACAACGTCCGGCTGGATGTCATTCAGGTTTCGTGCCTGGCCGCATCGCCCGCCATTCACGGCGATCTGGACGGAAACGGGCAGGTCGATGGCCGCGATCTTGAGGAGTTCGTTGCCGCGGTGATTGCGACATCGTCCATGCCGCAGCATGTGTGCACGGCGGACTTTGATTCGAGCGGCACGGTCGATCTCGACGACGTGCCTGGCATGGTGAACGAGGTTTTGAACCGGCCTTGAGGCCATCGGCGTCAATCGGTTGCCGGTTGACAAAAGTTTTCGTTGAAGGAGGCCGTTCGATCCATCGGGCGGCCTTCTCTTTTTGATATTGGATATGCACGGGAGGCCTGTCAATTCGCGCTACATTGCGAGTTCGAGCCGGCCTCGTGACGAAAGCGCCCGGTCCGCTTAGATTGGGCATCGTGCGTCGGTGTCATGCGGCGGAATCGTGTGCGATGAGGTCGCGGAGCCGATGGCGATGGGGGCCTGTAGCTCAATTGGTTAGAGCAGGGGACTCATAATCTCCTGGTTCCCGGTTCGAGTCCGGGCGGGCCCAGTGACATGATCATGGCATGATGCCTTCCGCGGGGCGGGCAAACGGCGGGATGGCGTGGGGCCTCAGGCGCGGATGCCGAGCAGGGGGCTCAACTCGGCGATCCGCTCCTCCACGACCTTGCGATTGCGGGCTTCGAGCGTCAGTCGAATCGTCCGCTCGCCCGGGTTGGGCCGCACGTTGAACCACCAGTCCGCATAGCGAAACGTAAGGCCGTCGAGTTGCTCGATGGTGGCCGACTGATGGGCCTGGGAGACGCTTCGCAGCACCTCGTGGGTATCGGGGCAGTAGAATTTCACTTCTCCCGAGGCGCTGTAGCGCTGGAGGGAACGGGTCAGTTCGCTCAGCGTTTTGCCGGTGGACAGAAGCAGATTGAACACCTGAATCATGGCAATCACACCGGATTCGCAGTAGGCGGCGGAGCGAAAGAAGAACCGCCCCGACAAGTCTCCGCCGAAGGGTGCATCACGTTCAGCGAGCGTGCGTTTCATATAGACCGCACCGATTCGCTCGCGAACCGGGACGCCACCGGCGCGGATGATCTCCTCGTCGACGACGGCGCTGGCCCGGTGATCGAAGATGATCTGCGCGCCCGGCTCGCGCTCGAGCACGTTGCAGGCGAGCAAGGCGATCATGTGGTCGGGCCGGATCGTCCGCCCTTTTTCGTCCACGAAGACGCAGCGTTCTTCGCTGCTGTCGAAGGCGACGCCGAATCGGGCCCTCTCGGATTTGACGAGCGCCCGGAGTTCGCGGGTGTTCTTCGCGAGCAGGGGATTGGGCTCGTGGGCGAACTGGCCTTTGTGTTCAAAATTCTGCCGGACAAACCGGATGTTTCGATTGCCGCGGAAGATGATCGGCAGCCATTTGGCGGCCGTGCCGTTGCCGGCATCGACGGCGACGGTCATCGGCTCGGGTAGCCTGACATCCGGCCGGATCATCGAGCGGATTGATTTGGCGTACGGCTCGGTGAAGTCCCTGGTGATGCGGCGTGAACTGGCGCCGGTGTAGTGTTTGGGCACGCGGATGGCGATGTCGCGAATGCTGGACAGGCCGGTCTCCATGCCGATGGGAATGGCCTTGATTCCGCAGATTCGAAAGCCGTTCTGGTTTGAAGCGGCGTGCCCGGCGGACACGACGATGCCGCCGCAGGCGCCGATGTGGTTCACGACGTAATAGAGGTGCGGCGTGCCGACCTCTCCGAGCGAGATGACGTCCGTGCCGGTGGAGCGGATGCCTTCGACGAGCGCTTCTTCAAGGTGCTCGCTGTGTTCGCGGGTGTCGCGGCCGACGACGATGGACCGTGCGACGGGATCCGCGCGGTCGAAGCCGCGGAGCTTGGATCGAAGGTATTGGGCGGCGGCGTGTCCGATGCGCCAGGCGGCATCTTCCGAGAGGGGGTGCGGGTGGGCGCCGCTGATGTCTGACAGTTTGAAGAGCGTGGCGATCTGGGTGGCGTCGTTGAGTTTCTCGACGATCTGTCCGTTGGAGACGCGGACGACCTCCGGGGCGGCGACGCTGATCTGCGTGAACTGGAGCGGGTCGCCGCCGCGTTCGTCATCGTTGAACTGGCAGCCGTGGCACTTGGGGAAGTGGATTTTCCGCCGCCCGCGGCAGATGGCGTTGGAGATTTTGACCTGCTCCTCGCCGGGGCAATAGCGGAAATAATCGCGCGTCGACTGCACCATCGTCATGGGGGCATATCGTATGCCGACGGGCGCGGAAACTCCACTCGGTCGGGCCGGGTTTCGAGCGCGATCTGCGCGGGGATCGTTCGTGATCATGTGATTTGTACGATCAGGAATTCACAGGAGGTCTTGTGATGTCGCGGCGGCAGCGAGCGCGTCGCGGGCGCGTCGCGGGCGCGGTGGCCCGGCTCGCTCTCCCGCATCTTGCAGACGTCTTTCAGACGCTTGGCCATGACGCGGCACGGCGGCAACGGGCCGCGGCGCTTCGGCGCGGGGCGCGGGCGCTGCATTTATTCCTGCTTTTGCCGCGCTTCTCATGAGAAACGCGCCGGACGAGACTGTGTTTGCCGCATTTCGTGGCTTGTTTGCGCCGCTTCCCGTCTGAAGCGCGGCAATTGTTGCCGCAACGGCGGCGAATGACAGAAAATTCGCGGCAAAAAATCCCTTTTTTGCGAAGGTCGCGTCCATCGGCGGTCGAACAGGGGGACGTGGCGCTGCGCCGCGGCCGTTTCGACCTTTGCCGCGGCCGTTTCGACCTTTGCCGCGGCCGTTTCGACCTTTGCCGCGGCCGTTTCGACCTTTGCCGCGGTCGTCGAGAGCGGCTCGGCCGTCGTGCCGCGCTGGAATCATCACCCTCACCCCCAATCGCTCCCGCGATGGGAGCAGGAGCAGGAGCCGCAGAACATGTCCACCTTCCCACGGGGCCGCACGGCCGATTTTATCGAGTGGTGTCAGGCCCATGACCCGGTTTTCATCGAGAACGCGACCGACATCGGGCTGACCGCGAGTCAGGCGGACGATTTCGCGGAGGCGACGCTGAAGGCTCATCTGAAAATCGTCGCCCAGCGCGAAGCGATGCAGGCGGCGATGGTCGCGACGCAGGAGGCCAGGGCGGCGGTGGCGCTGCTGCGGGCCGAGGCGAGCCGCGCCGTCTTGTCGATCCGCTCCCATGCCGAGAACGCCAAGAACCCGCTGGCCATCTACAACAAGGCTCAGATCGCGCCGCCTGCCGTTCGGTCGGTCGGCCCCGCGCCGGTGACGCCGAAGAATCTGATCGCCGTGCTGGAAGCCGCGACGGGGTCGCTCATGCTGCGATGGAAGTGTGCCCAGCCCGAAGGCGCGAGCGGCACGGTCTACATGGTGCGCCGCAGGCTGCCGGGCGAGACGGAGTTCCGGTTCATCGGCGCCAGCGGGCAGAAGTTCTTTGAGGATGCGAAGCTGCCCGTCGGCGTGAAGGAGGTCGAATACACCGTGCAGGCGATTCGCGGGCCGCGCGAGGGAAGCGTCAGCCCGGTGCTGCTGGTGCGGATCGGAACGGTGAAGGGCGAGACGGTCAGCGCCTCGGCCCCGGCGGCGCAAATACTGCCCGCGAAAAAAAGTGTGAAAGTCGGCGGATTCGCTTCCCGATGACGGGCGGTGGTGTCATATCAGTGCGCCTTTGTGCGATTGTACGCCGGGGCGCCTTGAGCCTGACGCCCTGCTCGCCGGAAGAGGAATCGAATTATGTCAACGTTCCCAACGTCTCCCCGAAGTGCCCTGTTGCAGTGGTGCCAGGCCCATGAAAACCTCTGGGTGACCAATGCCACCTCGATCGGCCTCACCGCCCCGCAGGCCAATGCCTTCAAGGATGCGACCGATGCCGCAGCTGCCGCATCGCTGGCACAGGAGCAGGCCAGGCAGGCTGCCAAGGTCGCGACACAGACCGCCGAGGCCGCCTTCGCGACCCTCCGCTCCAGCGTCGGCGACACGGTCAAGCTGATCCGGGCGTTCGCCATCAACTCGGTGGACCCGCTCAACGTCTACAACCTCGCCCAGATTCAGCCGCCCGCCCCGCCGACCCCGGCGCCGCCCCCCGCCCAGCCGACCAATCTCACCGTCTCGCTCGATCCGACCGAGGGATTCCTGATCCTGGCGTGGAAGGCGGAGAACCCGGCCGGCACCAGCGGGACGAGCTACCTCATCAAACGACGGCTGCCGGGCGAGGGCGCGTTCTCGTTCATCGGCGTCTCGGGAACGAAGAAGTTTGTCGATGAGACGCTGGTCGCCGGGCCGGACAGTGTCCAGTACACCGTGCAGGGAACCCGCGCGAACCAGGTCGGCCCCGTTTCGCCGATCTTCACGGTCCAGTTCGGACGCTCGCCCGATGGCGGATTCACCGCGACCGCCACCGAGAGCGGCGGAACCCTGGCCGCCGACAAGGCCCTGGTCGATGCGATCGTCGGCAGCAAGCCGCACCCGGCTGCCATCGCCCACGCCGCGAACACGAACGGCCAGCCCGCGACGTCGCGAAGCTGAGACGTTCGGCGAACAGACGATCACGACGTGCAACAGACCGAAGTGGGAGTCCGGCCAGGCCGCTCCCACTTCTTTTATTTGACACGGGGTGTGCTGCATGCCGCCGCGGTCGCGCTCGATCCGCCCGGTTCGATTCCACGGGCGCGATCCGCCGGGCCGGCGCGCGAGGCCGTGGTTTGCGAGCCGCGCTCCGATTCCCTATCATGACTCCGTTGCCCGCGGGGGGCCGCATGCATCGGCGCGGGCCTGGATTCTCCGGAGGAGCGCACGATGAGCAGCCAGGCAGCCGGGGCCGGCCACACGCCGCCCGCCGTTCGGACCTATCCACCGCCACCCGGCTTCGCCGCGCAGGCACACATTCAATCGTGGGAGGCGTATCAGACCACCCATCAGCGCTCGATCGAAAACCTCGACGAATACTGGAGCGAGGCCGCGGCGGAGAACCACTTCTTCAAGAAATGGGACCGGGTGCTTCAGTGGAATCCGCCCTTCGCCCGATGGTATGTCGGGGCGGAGACCAACATCAGCTACAACTGCCTGGACTATCAGATCGAGCGGGGACGAGGCGATCATCCGGCGATCATCTGGGAGGGCGAGCCCTGCGGGGACGATGGCGAGCCGAAGGAAATCCGCAGGCTGACCTATGCCCAGCTCAAGACCGAGACCTGCCGCTTCGCCAATGCGCTGCGCATGCTCGGGGTTCATAAGGGCGACCGCGTCACGATCTACATGCCGATGACGCCGGAACTGGTGATCGCCATGCTGGCCTGCGCCCGGATCGGCGCGCCGCACTCCATCATCTTTGGCGGCTTTTCCGCGCAGGCCATCGCCGACCGGGTGCAGGATGCCGATTCGCACATCATCATCACGGCCGACGGGGGATATCGTCGCGGATCGGTTGTTCCGCTGAAGGCGAACGTGGATGAAGCATGCGGGCTGACCGATCTGGTCAGGAAAGTGGTCGTGCTTCAACGCACCGGGGAGAAGGTGAACTGGGTGGATGGCCGCGACGTGTGGTGGCACGACGTGGTGCGCGGAGTCTCGACGGACTGCGAGGCGGAGCGTCTCGACTCGGAGCACATGCTGTTCCTTCTTTATACCAGCGGCAGCACCGGCAAGCCCAAGGGCATCCTTCACACGACCGCGGGCTACATGGTTTATACGCGGCATACGGCTCGATTGATTTTTGATCTGAAGCCGGACGACGTCTACTGGTGCACCGCGGACATCGGCTGGATCACGGGGCACAGCTATGTCGTGTACGGCCTGTTGCAGAACGGCGTCACCAATCTGATGTACGAGGGCGCGCCGAACTGGCCGGACTGGGGGCGGTTCTGGTCGATCTGCGAGCGGCATGGGGTGACCAAGTTCTACACGGCGCCGACGGCGATCCGGGCGTTCATGCGGCAGGGCAGCGAATGGCCGAGGAAATTCGATTTGTCGCGCATCAAGCTGCTGGGAACGGTGGGCGAGCCGATCAACCCGGCGGCGTGGGACTGGTATCACAGCCACATCGGCGGCGGCCGGTGTCCGATCGTTGACACCTGGTGGCAGACGGAGACGGGCGGCATCCTGATCTCGCCGCTGCCCGGGGCGATCCCGACGAAGCCCGGTTCGGCGACGCTCCCGCTGTTCGGCATCGATGCGGCGATCGTCGATCGCACCGGGAAGGAACTGGAGCCGAACGAGAGCGGGTTCCTCGTGATTCGCAAGCCGTGGCCCGGCATGCTGCGCGGCATCTACGGCGACGAGGCCCGCTTCCGAAAGCAGTACTGGTCGGAAATCAAGAACACCTATTTCACGGGCGATGGAGCGCGGCGCGACGAGGACGGCTATTTCTGGATCACCGGCCGCGTGGATGACGTGATCAAGGTGTCGGGTCATCGCCTTGGCACCGCCGAGGTCGAGTCCTCGCTCGTGTCTCATCCCAAAGTGGCGGAGGCCGCCGTCATTGGGTATCCCGACGACGTGACCGGCGAGGCGATCGCGGCATTCGTGACGCTTCGCGGCGGTGAGACGCCAACGGACGCGTTGAAGGACGAACTGAAGCAGCATGTTTCCAGAACGCTCGGTGCAATCGCTCGGCCGAAGGAGATTCGTTTCTCCGATGCGCTTCCGAAGACGCGCAGCGGAAAAATCATGCGGCGTTTGCTGCGCGAGATCGCAACGAAGGGCCGTGTCGATGGCGATGTGACAACGCTCGAGGATTTTACGGTTGTCGCGAAACTGAGCGAAGAAGATGCCTGACGCCGGTCGGAAAGCGTGAGTTTCCATCTGCTGAATTGATTCCGCGTCGATCAACTGCATCGCTCCGGGAATTCACAAATCCCTTTCGTAATTGCATATTCAACGACCGCAGCCTGGTTGTTACACATCAAAACCGTTTGTACGCCGGGCGCGATCGGTTATAATGGGCCCCGATATCGGTGGCGTGGCCGTCGCAAGAAAGGCCACGGGTATCCGATTCGCATGGGGTTGTGGCCGCGTGGTTCGGAGTCCCCGCTGCGGAGAACCCAGGCGCGGTTTGCATTTCGGTTAAGAGATCGCCCGGCATAGACGCAAGGTCGGTTTCAACAAAGGAAGGACATTCGAATCATGGCGATGGAATCAGCCTGCAAGTTACAGGTCGGCCGAGACCGGTACGAAGGCCAGGTCCGCATGGAAGCGGATCACATCGATTTTTCTGGTTCGACGAAGTTCAGATTTCGCCTTGCCGAGATCACCAACCCGCGCCGCGATGGCGATATCATCCGTTTCAATTTTCACGGAAGCCCCGTCGGGCTGACGTTGAACCCCCTTCGCGCGACGGATCAGTGGATCGATTACATGCAGCATCCACAGACGCTGGCGGACAAGCTCGGCGTCGTGGACGGGCTTGTCCTCAAGATTGTGAACATTGAGGATGTCGAACTGTCGCGATCACTTTCGGCGCGGAAGATTCAGATTCAGACGAACGGCGACGGCTCCTGCGATATGGTGATGCTCGGCGTCGATCGTGCGTCGGATTTGCGGCAACTCGGGGGCCTAACCGATGAACTTCATGAGGACGGCTCGATCTGGGTGGTCATGCCCAAGAGTGTACGCACCGTGACCAAATCGAATGTCCTTGCGGCCGCGAAAGAGGCGGGCATGACCAATGTCGAAGTCGTCGATTTCTCTGAGAATCGCGCGGCCTACAAGATGATCCGGCCCGAGACGCTGCGAAAGCAGCGTGCGGAGATCGCGCGGGGCGCTCGCTCAACACCGGTCAAGGCCTGATGCCGTTCGATGCCTCACTGCCTCGTTCACGTCAGGTCGTCATATTCGACATGGACGGCACTCTGACCGTCTCGTCGCTCGATTTTGATCGAATTCGCGCCGAGATCGGACTACCCGCCGGCCCGATTCTGGAGTCGCTCGACGGCCTTGCGCCTTCCGAGCGCATGCGTGCCGAGGCCATTCTTCACCGCCATGAGATTCAGGATGCCGAGAACAGCCAGCTCCAACTGCATGCGGCGGAGACGGTGCATTCAATTCGCAGCGCGGGGCATCCTGTCGCACTCATGACGCGAAATTCGCGCCAGTCGCTGGAGCTGTTCCAGCGCCGCCATCACATCGAATTTGATCTGACCTGGACGCGCGAAGACGGTCCGATGAAGCCTTCGCCGGAGCCCGTGTTCGAGATTTGCCGGAGACTGTCGGTCGATCCGCGAGCAGGCTATGTCGTCGGCGATTTTCGATTCGATGTGATCTGCGGCAATTCAGCCGGGTGCACGTCGGTGTTGTATCTCGAACCCGGATTTGAAACGCCCGATTGGGCGTCGGAAGCGACCCTGATCATTCGCAGGCTCAGCGAACTCACGGAGTATCTGGCGATTCGTCCTCGCTGATGGAAGTGCGGCCGCGTAATTGCGAATGTCCGCCCTGGCGGTCTTACTGTCCGAAGATGAATCCCAGTCCGATCGACAGGGCGATCACGACAGCGATTCCCGCCATCCATTGCCCGATGCGGTCGTCGGGATCGGTGCGTGCGTCGGCAATGAATTCGGTGGAGATTGGCGAATCGGACTCGTCCATCGCGGCCCTAGGAGCATGGCCGCATTCATATTCGACGGCCCGAACGATGAGTCGCGCTTCGAAGGGATCGATTCCCAACCGGATTCCGAACCGTACGAGGGTCCTGCGTCGAAGCCAGCTGAGAGGCCCGTTTTCCAGTTCGGTTCGCGTCATCTCGCGGAAGATGGTGCGATTAATCGTCCTTTGTCGGCGCGAACCGTCATTGTTTGCGGCGCCGCCAGCGAAGTCATGGCTGTCCGGATCGCGATATCCCCCCACGTTGCAACCCCCCTTATCTGAGCATATGGCGTGGCGAGCGCGGGAGAAAATGGTGCGTTGGGGAGTGACATGGCGGGGTCAATAATGAAGCGATTTCGGAGGATTTGACGGCTTGTCGGAGGGAGGCTGTGAAATTATTATGAGTCGGTATGGGCGGGGACCATGACCGCCAATCAAGAAAGGACGAGCGTTTCCGACCCGATGCACCGCCATCCAGATCTGTCACAATCATTTGCTGAACTTGGTATCGAGATCCCGATTCTTCGCGCGCTGAAGGCCGTTGAGTACAAAGAGCCCTCACCGATTCAGCGGGAGTTGATTCCCGTCGTGCTTTCGGGTCGCGATGTGCTGGGACAGGCGCGCACGGGAACCGGCAAGACGGCTTCGTTTGGTCTGCCCATCCTTCAGAAGATTGATCCGACCGGTCCGCTCCAGGCGATGATTCTCACGCCGACGCGCGAGCTGGCCGTGCAGGTTCTGGGGGAACTTCGCCGGCTCGCGAAATTTCTTGAAGTCCACTGTGTGCCGGTCTATGGTGGCACGCGCATGGCACAGCAGATCCACCAGCTTGGCCGGAAGCCGCATCTGATCGTGGGCACGCCGGGCCGCGTGATGGATATGCTCGATCGGGGCATGCTCAAGCTGGACGGCCTGCGTTTTGTCGTGCTGGACGAAGTCGACCGAATGCTCGACATCGGCTTTCGCGAAGACATTCGCAACATTCTGGGGCGCATCAAGCATCCTCATCAGACGGTGTTCGTTTCCGCGACGCTCGAGCCGGAAGTCGTGAAGCTCAGCAAGTCCTTCATGACCGACCCGGTCGAGATCAACGTGTCGCGCGACCAACTCACCGTTGATGCCATCACCCAGCAGTATGTGGTCGTTAATCAGTGGGACAAGTATCGTCTGCTCCGAAAAATTCTGGAGAATGAAAAACCGACACTTGTCATCATCTTCACGCGAACGAAACACGGTGCCAGAAAGCTGGCCCGGCGACTTCACGGCGATGGAATCGAAGCGCGGGAGATACACGGCGATCTTGTCCAGCAGAAACGCGAACGGATCATGGAGCGCTTTCGCAAACATCATATTCCGATACTCGTCGCGACCGATCTCGCGGCGCGCGGAATCGATGTCCATGGAATCACCCACATCATTAACTACGATCTGCCGGAAGACATCGAAATATACGTGCATCGCATTGGTCGGACGGCACGCATGGGGGCGACGGGCAAGGCCATTTCACTCGTCACGCCTGAACAGGGCGGAATGTTGACCGAGGTCGAAATGCTGATCAACAAACAGGTCGAGAAGCTCGAAGTTCCGGGATTCGAGCCTTCGCCCGAACCACGCGGAGGCGAGGATGGCAGGCGCGGTTCTCCAACTCCCACCAGCTCCGCCGTGACCGGCGCTGCACAGACTCCGGGCGCTTCTGTTCAGACACCTAAAGATGTTGTCAGTTCTGCACCATTACCGCCGGGACGTAGGCTTGGGGGAAAGTACCCCGTCTCACGCCGCGGCAGACGGTAATCGGTTCAGTCCGGCCGGATGTGTCAATGTAATCGCATTCGCTCTTTCGGGCGGAAGCGCCAGTCGAAGTAATTGTCAACGCAGTTATCGGATCGTTCCACGTCATTCAAACGGCCTGACGTAACATTAATTTCTTCTGCCAGTTCTATGCCAATGCAGACTGGGCTTGCTTTTTCACAGCCCATTGGTGTATAAACGAGTGTGTTCGAAATGGGGATGGGGGAATCTGTGACAGATTTCGGCCGATGCCGTCGGTAAGTTGCGGACGTTCCGCGCGAAGCCATTGGTGACGGTGTCTTGTAATTGTGTTCCGCCTTGAACCGCGGACCACATGGGGAGAACTTCTCGTGAACGTTCCATGCAGAATTACTGTGTGTACGTTACCTCTTGCCATGATTGTTGCGCTATCAGCCCCCGGTCAGGCCGTGGCGGGGCCACTGTTCTTCGAGGACTTCGAGGGTTACACAAGCTTCTCAGGCAGCCAGAATCCGGGTTTGCCGTTGGTCTCTGAGGGCGCCAAAGAGACATGGTACGGTGGTCGATTCGAAGCTGGCGACGGAGGATCGATTGATTCTGATCTTTCCGTCTGGCGACTGCCGAGTGTGTATCCACAGAACATCACATTTGGACAATTCGAAGACGATGCAGGACTTCTGTTTCGCGTCAGCACGCTCGGCGTGGCCAATCCGGTTCTGAGTTTTCAATGGAAAACGCACAACACCGAGAGCGGCGACCGCTTCGTCGCGGGTTATTATGTCGGCAGCATCAACTTCACCGGCGATACACCCGACGGGCCCAACGACAACCGCGTTCGCCGGTTCAATCAAGACGGTCCGCAATGGAATGGCGGCGGCTGGGTTGAGCTGCTCCGCAGTCGAAACGAAACAACATGGACGACTTCAACCTATAATCTTCCGGGTAATCAGGCGAATGTGTGGGTGGCATTCTGGATGGACAACGGCGAAGGCGATCTTGGCAAGGTCGACAATATCATCGTGACGCCGGAGCCGATGACTGCGATGTTGCTGTTGCTTGGTTTGGCAGGACTGAAGCGTCGACACCGCCGGACCATCTGACTTTTATTTGCCGCTTTCCGTCACCGGACCCGGTGAAGACCAATTAGTTCAAATGAAAGGCCGCGTGGAGGCATCTAAGGCTTCCTCGCGGCTTTTTTTGGCAAGGACACGGCGCATGTCAGTCGCTGGCCTCGCATTCGGCACTGTCTGCGGCTGCTGTGGGCGGGATCCAACGAGTTTTCAGATTATGTGGCAGGCCGACAAGATCGAGCAACTTTCCAACGACAAAGTCCACCAGGTCGTCGATCTTCTTCGGAATCATGTAGAAACCTGGTGCGGCAGGGCAAATGATGCCGCCGGCGCGAGAGATGCGCAACATGCTCTCTAGTTCGATTTGCGATACCGGCATCTCGCGCGGAACCAAGATCAGCCGCCGTGATTCCTTGAGGTGAACAGCCGCGGCGCGAGCGATGAGATTCCCGCCGAGGCCCGCAGCCACTTCGCCGAGCGTGTTGCTGCTGCATGGGCAGATGATCATGCCATCGGTGAGAAACGAGCCGGAGGCAAGCTGATCTCCCACGTCGCGATAAGGGTGGACGACGACCCGTTCAGCCAACTCCGCGCCGATGAGTCGCTCCGGAGTCGGGTCGGCAATCGCCATCTCATCCAGAAACAACCTGCGTCCGTAAGGGGAGACGACGAGATGAACCTCGGCGTCGGCTCGCGCCAGACACTCAATCAGTCTGCGCGAATAGGGCGCTCCACTGGCGCCCGTGACCGCGACAACGATGCGTTTGTTCATTGTGTTTGCCCCCCAGCGTCGATGATGAGAACGATTTCCAGTGCCGTCAGTCTTGCGCGAGCCCGCCGGGCCCATTCGCTTTCCGAATGGGTCTCCAGGATTTGCTCGAAAAGTCGTTCGGCCTCGTCGATTCTGTTTCCCGCCAGCAGTGCGTCGGCCAATGCGAAGAGCGCTTCGGCGCACTCGGGTCGACCGCTGAGCCGATCGACCGTGTCACGGAGCAGTTTCAATTGAGCTCGTTCATCGGCGACGATCTCTGCTTCTCGAATCGCGACAAATCCGGCGGCGTGTGAATCGGGAAAGACTGAGGCGATATGACGCAGATTCCGTGCGTAGGCCGGATGAACCCGATCCAGGCGCAGCAGGAGCTGGACGGGCAAGATCAATGGATTCGAACCGTCGGCTCGGGCGCCGAAGAGCTCGACGTAGGGCAGGGGCTTGTCATCGCGGCAGATCAGCAACATCTCACGCATTGATTGCGCGCGTTCAACATTGAGCAGCACGTCAATCTGAAGCTCCGGAGTTCTCGGTGTGCGCTTAAATGCCGAGCCGACGACGCTCTCGGGCTGAGTGTCGTTCGAATTGTCGGTCGTGTCGGAGTTGAAACTCCGAACGAGCGTTTCAAGCAATCGGAGCGCGTTCGCGATATCGCCGTCGCTCGCCGACAGGATCGCGAGGCGATGCAGGGCCGTCGCCGTGCCGGGATAGGTGGGAAATCTCTCAATCAGCGTTTGCCAAGTCTGTCGTGAAGCAGCCGACGGCATGTCCGACCGAAACTGCGCCTGCCCGCTGCTTTCCAGCCGGGCAAGGTCGACGCGCATGTCCAGCGCTCGGGCCTTGAGAAACAGAACATCCGGAACGCGGCGCGATTGGGGGAACAATTCCGTGAATCGATCAAAGCTGATGGTGGCGTCGAGCCGTTTCTGCTCCATGCGCTCCAGCACGGAAGACCGGGCATTCCGGTAAATCTCTTCGTATAGCGCGTCGTACGAACCACTCCCGGTGTCTGACCATCTTGCAGTGGCGGCCTGTCGGGCGAGTTGGCCGATATCCACCGGTGAGAATGCTGAATTCGGCGATCGGCCGAATTGATTCTCAAGAATGCGATACTCCAGTTCGTCGCGGCCGACGTAGACATGAAAAAGCATAACCGGCACAGCAAAAAGCAGCGCCAGAACGGGCGGCATTCCGCCGGGCCGGAAATTGATGATTCTTGCAATGGCCAGCGCGACAGCGCAGATGATACAGGACGAGAGCATCGCCAGCACCCAGGGCGCATAGACGAGCGCCTGATTCTCGCTCATCGCTGATACCGTGCCGGCAGGCTGCCACGACGCTGTCACAAAATAAATCGCGGTCGGCGTCAGGCCGATCAGCGCCGAGGCATAGCGGAACCTGAACCGAAACTGTCCCATCGAGGCCAGCGTACAGCCGATGAGCACGGTGATTCCTAGCCAGGGCATCGCCGCGAGACTGAAGACCATTGCCGCGAAGAGCACCGAAAAGGGAAGGCGATAGAGTATCGAAACAAGAATCGGTATCGAGCAGAGTGATGCGAAGAGAATGCCCATGATCAATGCATGGACGGGCACTTCCTGAACCGGAATCGGTCGTGACAGGAAATCGGACAGCGTGATCTGGTTGATCCCCGTCGGACGGAACGAATCTCTGAGGATTTCCAGATATGAATCGCTCTCCCATGGCGCCAGGACGCCGGTACGCAGCCAGAACGTGAAGCAACAGAGCCCTGCAAAAAGTGCCGCGAGGATCAGGAGCATCAATGCGGCGCGGATACGATACTTGCTCGCCGCTCGCGACCAGACGTCGATGACTTCTGCCTGTAACGCCGGGACCGTTGTCATGTCGTACCGTCAGTCTGCTTGGGTTTCGTGGCGACATACACGGCGACGATTCCTGCTGAAAGCGTTCGGCATTCGATGCGTCCGAATCCCACGGATTGGAGGGCTTTCACCATGCCGCGTTCGTCGATGAACGACTCCACCGAATTCGGCAGGTAGTCGTACGCCCCCGATCGATCGCGGCTTATCCACCGTGCGACCCGGGGGAGCACACGGCGAAAGTAGAAGCGGTAGATCCGTCCGAGCAACTTCGAGCGAGGCATCGTAAACTCAAGGATGACTGCGCGCCCGCCGACGGCCAAGACGCGGTTCATCTCCCGCAAACCAATTTCAAGATGCTGAAAATTCCGAACGCCGAATGCGCAACTGGCGATTGAAAACGATCCATCCGCGAACGGCAAATTGTGTGCATCCCCGCGGCACCATCGTATCGGAGCGGATGCGCCGGCAACGCGCGGCGTCTCGGCTGCGCGTCGTGCGGCCAGGCCGAGCATCCCCGCGGAGAAATCGCTTCCCACGATGACAGACGGCTTCGCTCGATGGAACGCGCGGGCGAAATCGCCCGTGCCGCAGGCGAGGTCGAGTACCCGGTCGTCGGAGCGCACGGCGGCCATACTAACCGCGGTGCGCCGCCAGAAGGCGTCGCGACCGGCCGACAGGACGCGATTGACGAGTTCGTACGTTGGGGCAATGGCGTCAAACATTGCCTGAACCCGGCGCGATTTGTCCGGCTGCGCATGCGGATCGGACAGGCGGGCATCGTCCCAGAGCGTGTCGCGTGAAGCGGTCGGCATATGGATCATGATAATCTCGCGGCCGCTGATCGACACGATGCTGATTCGCAAAACAAATGAAAACAGACGGGATCGATCAGGCCAGCATAATGACCATAATGGCGACAATGGTGGCATTGAGGATTCCTGCGATCAAGGCCGCCTCCGCCAGGGTTCGCTGGAAATAGACCCGGTACATTGTTGCGAAGATTGCGACGAGCGCGGAGAGGCACACCAACCATGCGGCCAAGCCGGCGCGCATCTGGCAGGGGCCGACGAATCCATAGATCGGGCTGAGCAGGAAGAGCGCGACGCCACAGGTCAGGGTGAGCTTGTAGGCGAGCACTGCGAAGGTGTCCTGCCGAACGTGGGGTAGATGTCGCGCGCCGCGGCGTCTGGCTTCGACGAGGGTGAAGACCTCTCCGCATTCGGGGCAGCGAGCCTTTCGAAGCGACGTCAGGTTGTAGTCACAGTGCGGGCAGAGATGAAGCGGCCTGGCCGGTATGGGATACCGAAGCAACTGCACATGATCGTCGTGAAGCGTCTCTTCTCGGGCGTGGTATCGTGCCTCGCGCGAATCGGAATGTGCGACTACTCCATCCACTTCCGGAATATTGGTCGAGAGATGAATCTCCGGCCTGCGCTTGGATGGGGAGGTGTTCGGGTCGGGTACGTCCTGCCTTCTGGATTCGGGATTCAGCGTCATGTGAGGCGGCAAAGGTCAGGACGCGACGGCGGGCGCGTGAGCCGGCGCCGATGCCGGAATCGCCTTAACCTGTTGGTTCATTCGATCGGACTCGACGAGACCATCTTTGACGGAAAGGGTCCGCTGTGCATAGACCGCGATGTCCGGCTCATGCGTGACGAGGACGATCGTCAGCCCGCTGTCCTGGTTGAGTCTCTGCAGCAAGGCCATGATCTCCATACCCGTCTTGCTGTCGAGATTGCCCGTTGGCTCGTCGGCGAGCAGGAGCACCGGGTTGGTGACCAACGATCGCGCGATGGCGACGCGCTGCTGCTGTCCGCCGGAGAGCTGATTGCTATGGTGGTGCGAGCGATTTCCAAGACCGACCAGCTCCAGCATTTCGGCCGCGCGGCGACGCCGTTCGCGCCGTCGCACGCCGGCATAACTCAGGGGCATCGCGACATTGTCAAGCACAGTGGTGCGCGGCAACAGGTTGAAGCTCTGGAATACAAAGCCGAGCTTCTGGTTGCGGATTGCCGAGAGCTGAGTCTTGGACATGCGTGTCACGTCCACGCCGTCAAGCAAATAGACGCCGCGATCACACCGATCGAGGCATCCCAGAACGTGCATAAGCGTGGATTTTCCCGAGCCGCTGGGGCCCATGATGGCGATCATCTCGCCCCGATGGATCGTCAGCGTGACGCCGCGCACAGCCGGCACGGCAACCTCACCGATGTGATAAGTCTTGTGGACATCGCGGACGTCGACAATGGGACATGGATTGCGACTATCGGCGGGTGCAGCGGGATTGGAAGAGGCGGATCGAATCAAGTCAGTTCCGTTTCCTGTTCTGGGGGGTAAGGAGCGGCCGGCGCCGAGGCGATCGTCACCTTGACCGCGATCACAGCCAAATTGGACGTCGCGCTGCCCATTCGCCTGTTCACATGCGGCGAGTGGGCACGCCCATACGCCTGGCGCCGCCTGTTCCGCCGCCGCTGTAGTTCCGTTCGATGATGACTTCGTCGCCTTCCTTGAGTTCGTCACCGATGAGTTGCGTGAGCATGCCGTTCGTGAGTCCGACTTTGACTTCTCGCGGAGTCGGCTTGCCGTCACGATTGATATAGACGGTCGGCTTTGGCGGTCCGGAGAGCGGCTTCATCGCCATGCCAGCCGGGTCGGGCGGGTTCGGATCAAACCGAAGCGCTGCATTCGGGATCTGAAGGACGCCGTCGGCCCTCGCCACCTCAAACGTGATGTTTGCGGTCATGCCGGGTCGCAAAGCCAGATCCTCGTTGGTCGCTTCGATGAGGGTGACGTAGGTCACGACGCCGTCGAGCGCCGTGGCGTTGAATCGAATCTGGGAAATCGTTCCGTGAAACTGACGGTTGGGATAGGCATCGACTCGAAAACTCGCCGGGCCGCCCTCATGGATCAGGCCGATGTCGGCTTCGGAGACGTTGGCATTCACTTGCATTTTGGTCAGGTCATTGGCGATGACGAACAACTCGGGGGCCTGAAACGATGCGGCAACGGTTTGACCGTCCTCGATGTTTCGGGCGATGACGACGCCGTCGATCGGTGAGCGGATAACCGTTCGCTCCAGATCGACCCGGGCGGAATTGAGGATGGCCTCCGCCGACTTGATGCTGGCGATGGAACCGTGCCAAGCGGCTTTTGCAGCCTCTTCGTTGGCACGGGCGATGAGGAGTTCGTTTTCGCTTGCATTGTTCTGTGCGCGAAGACCCTCGATTCGCTTGCGTTCTCGCTCGGCATCCTTGTAGCGAACCAGAAGTTCCTCCTCGCGTGCCTTGGCCAGCTCGAGTTCCGCGGCGGACCGGTCGTGCGTGGTTTGGAAGCGGTCCGGGTCAATCTCGGCGAGGACCGTTCCGGTCCCGACGGGCGCATTAAAATCGGCGTACCACTTCTTGATTCGGCCGCTCAACTCGGATCCGACGATCACTTTCACGAGGGGCTCGATCGTACCCGTGGCCGAGACGGTCTTGACGATGTCTCCGCGCATGACCGGCTTTGTTACGAAGCCGCTGACCGGTACCTCCTTGAGGAATTTGTTGTACGCGAACCATCCACCGAAGGTCAGGCCCAACAGCACGGCCACAGTGCCAAGCAACTTCATAATCCATGCGCCTCACAGCGAATTTTTCACAGAATTTTGTCTGGGAACATTATAGCCGCGATCCGCGAATCGTCACCTTGCCGGACCAAGGAACCGAGGCGATTCTGCGCATTCGTGGCGGATGGGATTTGTCGCCCCATCCTGGCCGCCTTGTCACGATAGGGGCCCTTCGGTATTCTCGCGGGTAAATGAGTGTATTGCTGGACGAGAACGGAATCGCGGCGGCGCTGGAGCGGATCGCCGGCGAAATTTCCGCGTCGATACCCGCGACGGCGTCGGTTGCTGTCATCGGCATTCGCAGTCGTGGCGATACTTTGGCAGCAAGATTAATTGAAAGACTCGCGGCCCACGGAGTTTCGCAGGTCGAATTCGGTACTCTCGACATCACACTTTATCGGGATGATCTCGCCGAAATCGGCCCGGCCGCGGTCGTCCGCACGACGGAAATTCCGTTCGATGTGGCAGGCAAGTATTTGATTCTGGTTGACGACGTCATCTACTCGGGTCGGTCGATTCGCGCCGCACTGGACGCGATCAAGGATCTTGGAAGACCCAGGGCGATCCGGCTGGCGGTGCTTGTCGATCGGGGCGGACGCGAGCTTCCGATTCAGCCGGATTTCGTGGGTGTGAAGACGCCGGGCGATGATCGTCACGTCACCGTACTGCTGAGAGAATCCGGCGGCGTCGATCGCGTGGAGATGGATGGATGAACGGACCTGGCAATTCCGTCCGCGACGCAGGCAATTTCGTCGCAGCGGCTCGCTCGACTCAGCGTGAATCCATGGTTTGGCCCCACCGCAATTTGCTCACGCTTGAAGAACTCACGTCCGACGAGATCAACTTGATTCTCGATACCGCCGCGGCGTTCGAGGATGTCTCCACCCGCAGCGTCAAAAAGGTGCCGGCGCTTCGCGGCCGGGTCGTGGTGAATCTCTTCTTCGAGGATTCAACCCGTACGCGCACGAGTTTCACGCTGGCGGCACAGCGTCTCAGCGCGGACGTCATCGATTTCACCGCCAAGGCCAGCTCACTCTCAAAGGGCGAATCACTTCGGGATACCGTGCGGAACATCGAGGCGATGGGTATCGACGTGATCGTTTGCCGCCACTCGTCGTCGGGGGCGAATCACCTCATCGCGAAGAACACGAAGTGCTGCGTCATCAACGCGGGCGACGGCCGCCATGAACATCCGACGCAGGGCCTCCTTGATATATACACGATCCGAAAGGCAAAGGGCCGGATTGACGGGCTGAAGGTGGCGATTGTGGGTGACGTGGGAAACTCGCGCGTGGCGCGATCGAACCTTCACGGCCTCCTGAAGCTTGGCGCCGAAGTCACCTTTGTGGGGCCCACGACCATGGTGCCTGGCGCGTTCGCGAAGATGGGGGCGCGGGTCGTGCACGATTTTGATTCCGTGATCGGCGAATTCGATGTCATCAACATGCTCCGCATTCAGATGGAGCGGCTGGGCTCGAATGTCTTTCCGAGTCTTGGTGAATACACACGCCTGTTCGGATTGACCAACGAGCGGATGAAACGCGCCCGGCAGGATGTACTGGTGATGCACCCGGGGCCGATCAACCGGGGAGTCGAAATGGCGGGTGACGTGGCGGACGGCGGTCGAAGCGTCATTCTGGAGCAGGTGACAAATGGCTTGGCGGTGCGCATGGCCGTGATGTTCCTCTGCACGCAGGCACTCGGAGCCGGATGAATGGGGCACGTCGCGCCGGATGTTTCCGAATGATGGAGTCTTTTCGATTGGTGATGAGAATCGTATGGTGAAGAATTCAAACCTCATCATTCGTAGCGGCCGTGTCGTCGATCCATCGCGGAATCTGGATCAGATCGCCGATGTGACAGTCGTTGACGGCAGGATTGAATCGATCAACCCGGTCGATGGCAGGGCTTCCGCGCCGGAATCGTCCGCTCCCGGGCGAATTGAGATCGATGCAACCGGTCTGATTGTGTGTCCCGGACTGATCGATATCCACGTCCATCTTCGCGAGCCGGGCAACGAGGATGAGGAGACAATCGGCTCCGGCAGTGCGGCGGCCGTCGCAGGCGGCTTCACTTCAATTGCCTGCATGCCAAACACACAGCCTGCGATAGACAATGAGGCGATGGTTGAATTCGTCCTCAGGCAGGCCGCGCGCAGCGGGCTTTGCAACGTGTTTCCGATCGGAGCAATCACGAAGGGCCGACAAGGCCTGGAACTGGCTGAAATGGGGCATATGGTTCGTGCTGGCGCCGTGGCATTCACCGACGACGGCTGCGGCGTGGCCAATTCGAACACGATGCTGCGCGCACTCCAGTATGCAAAGATGTTCGACGTGCCTTTGATTCAGCACTGCGAGGATGCCGATCTGGCATCCGGCGGGTGCATGAACGCGGGGCTGACCGCGACGCGACTCGGGCTGCCCGGTCTGTCTCCGCTTGCGGAGGAGGTGATGCTGCAGCGTGACCTGCTTCTGGCAGAAAGCACTGGCACGGCGTACCACGCAGCCCACATTTCCACGGCCGGCGCGGTCCGGATGATCCGCGAGGCGCGACGGCGCGGCATCCGCGTCACGGCCGAGGTGTGCCCGCATCACCTGCTTCTGACCGAGCGGGACATAGGAGACTACGACACGAATTTCAAAATGAATCCACCGCTTCGCACCGAGCGCGATGTCGAGGCGTGTCGCGAGGGTGTCGCTGATGGCACCATCGACTGCCTCGTGACCGATCACGCGCCACATGGGGCGGACGAAAAGGCCTTCGATTTTCAGACTGCGCCGTTCGGCATCGTTGGCCTGGAAACTGCGCTTCCGCTCTTCATTCGCGCCCTGATCGAAACCAGGCTGTTGGACTGGCCCGGATTGATCGAGCGGCTTTCCTGTTTGCCGTCGAAACTATTAAAGTTGGGACGCGGCACACTTGCGCCCGGAGCGATTGCAGACATCACGATAATCGATCCTGCGGAAGAATGGGTGATATCCCCCAGTGAGTTCCTTTCACGAAGTCGGAATACGCCGTTTGGCGGTTGGCAGGTTCGCGGCAGGGCGACGCAAACAATTGTCGCAGGTCGAGTTAGTTTCGATCGTCATTCTGGCGTGGCGAGCGGCGAGCCATCTGTTGGCGTTCGCTGACGCAAATTTCCTGACCAATCCGGGTCATATTGCCGAGTCAGGCGCATCCTGATCAGATTTCCTTGCAGTTTTTGCCGAATCAAGTACAATATCAGAGGGTCGGATAATGTGCGTAGGGAGACTACCCTGAGGCTGGCTCCGTTACGCTCGTGGGTTCGATCCGCAGTTTCGGCCTGTTTGGGCCCGATCGTCGGCCCATTGCGTCCGAGTATGAAGCTGGAGTGCCTGTTCGATCACGCCGACAAATGGCGAGTGTGAATCGAGCAGATATCGGCAGGGGAAGTTGCTGAACCGGGGGTGGAAGGGCTTTTCTGGCTCGCGGATGTAACTGCTTTACCAAGAGTTGCATTGTGACGCGGGAGTTACGAACAGCGAGTGTGTCGCTGTCGTGAGTACCAGAGATCCCGGTTTGAAGATCTGATTTCGCCGCTTCCGGCGAGGAGACCCACGATGGCCGCAAATCTTCCCACTCCGATTCCGGTTGGTTCACCGTATCTTCAGACGCCCCCGATGCTTGATCGGTGGGGCCTGCTCGCAGGAAGTGCCGACAAACGGGATCAGCGAAATTATGCACGCCGCGAATTGGCGTGCGACCTCTGGCTGATTGATTCCGCGGCTCGTTCGGTGGTTCGATGCAAGACGGCCGACATTTGCGATGCCGGTGTATTTGCCACAGCGCCGGTCGGCTACGGCCTTGGTGTCGGGCAGCGCTATGAAGTACGAATTGCTTCATCAATGGAATATGCGAGTTCCTCGCCGCATCAGGCGCCGTCACTCGGTTATGGCACGGTGATTCGACTTGAGTTCGATGTGACCCGGGGCGACTCCCATCTCGTCGGATTTGCCCTGCGGTTTGACGTGCCGCAGTTGATTCCGGTTTAAGCTCCGCATGACAATCATTTCCTTCCGCGGCGGGCTTCTTGAAATCGTCTCCACATGACGCGCAATAAGCGGCGGATGCCTCCGCCGACGCGGTGTCATCGTCTGCGCCGAATCTGATCGGCCGCCCATACCGCCAGTTTCTCGCGAAAGATTTTTGAGTTGTGGCGAATGTCCACCGGGAATTCGGGGTGGATCAGAAATGTGTCGATGTCGCGGGTAAACGGATATTGGGAGCCGAGCTGGAACAGTTCCTCACCCAGCTTGTTCGGGTTGGAATGATCCGCGGCTTCGAGTGCGCGATGGTCAATTTCGATGCAGACGATCGGCGTCTGACAGCCTCGATCGCCGATGCCGACAAGAGCGCTGCGACGGACCTTCGGGTGCTGGTTGAAAATGGCCTCAACCGGCTCGGTAAACAGGGTGCCTCGCACGGTGGTGACACGGTGGGATTTTCGTCCGTAGAACCAAAGGCGGCCTTGTGAGTCGATGCGGCCCAGGTCTCCCATACGGTGCCATACGTCTGACGCATTCCCCGGCTCGACAGACCGCGCTTGGGCAGTGGGGTCGGCGTGCGATTGCGTTGGGGCGTCGCTTACTCGCTGTTCGTGGTGGAGTGGTGGCGGGTTTTCGCGGATCTTGGCAAGTCGGTTGGCGGATTCGCTCGTGATGTATTCGCGCGTGACGACGGGGCCCTTAACAGCGATTTCGCCCACTTCGCCGGTAGGAAGCACGAGATCGTCTGACCACGCATCGATGGGATCGTCGGTAATGCGGATGATTCGCACTTCGACCTGCCGCACGGGCCTGCCGACGCAGGTGCCAAGCCCTCGGGCGGCACTTGCGGCCGTTTCGCCGAGAATCTCGTCGCTGCCAATGACTGCAACGGGAAGGGCTTCGGTTGCGCCGTACGGCGTGAAAATCTGGGTGGGTCCGACGGTCGCGGGAGTTTCCCCATCGCCTGCCCGGTCAGGTTGCGGATGACTGCCGGGGATTTTCAGGCCGGCTTGATCGTCTGTTTCCCTGCCGGAAACCGAAGACGTCGCCGGGGCAACCACATCGCCTCCGGTGCGAAGCATGGTCATGAATCGGCGGATGGTTTCGGGCGGGACCGGCGCGCCGGCCGAAATGACACGCCGGATCGTTGGGAGCGATACACCGTGCGCCTCACCATATCGGCCGACTCGATCCAGCAGGGCGGGGGAGCCGAACATGTGTGTCACGCCATTGTCACGGACCGCTTCGATGATGCGAATCGGATCGACAAGCGCCGGGCGGGTGAAGTCCATCTCAGGAATGACAGCAGACATGCCGAGCGCCGGATCGAACAGGGCGAAAAGTGGAAATGTCGGCAGGTCAATCTCATCAGGCCGGATGTCGAACCGCTCGCGAAGGATGCGCACCTGGGCGTCAAACATGCCGTGACGATAGAGCACCCCCTTGGGCGGACCGGTGCTCCCAGTGGTGAAGATGATGGCGGCGGGATCGTCTGGGGCGGTGTCCGCCATCGGGAAGGATCGCGCGCCCGGGCTGGAGAGTCGCACCTGATGCGCGTTCGATTCGGCGGCGGCGGATCGTTCGCGAGCGGACTCGGTTTGTGCTTCGGGTGATGCCATGATCTCGGCGCCGTCGGCCCGGATGTCGGACAGACGCGGGCCGCGCCAGAACCAGCGGCGACCGACGGTTATGGCCACGCGCACTCGACTGAAGGCGCGGCGGTTCATGATGCGGAGAATCTGGGCAAGAGGAATGCCAATAAACGCTTCGGCGTCTACTGCCCGCAGACATTCAACCATGTTGTGTCGGCCCATGCCCGGATCGATCAGGACGGGGACCGCGCCGATCTTGTAAAGTGCAAACGTGAGGACAAAGAACTCCGGCGATGGGCGTACCATGAGAATGGTGCGCGTGCCTCGATGGATGCCTGCATTCTTCATTCCGAACGCACACGCGTCGGATTCCTGATTCATCTGGCGAAAAGTGAATTGCGAGTAAATCGCTCGGCCCGCACGGTCCCGACCGCTTCGCCAGATGATCGCGGGTTTATCAGGTTGTTCTGCGGCGCGCAGCGGAAGCCACGCGGCGACGTTGACAGACGGTCGTGATTCTTCCTTGCTCATCCGGTGGTATGGAAACGTTCATTTCAGGGCGAATTGAGTCACCACGTCACGGATTCGTTCCGCCACATCTTCCAGCAGGTAGTGCCCTACATCTTCCCATGCATGGACTTCCGCCGCCGGGAATCGCCGCATCCATTCTTCGAGAAACCTCGCGTCGAATACATAGTCCTGCAACCCCCACAAGATCAATGTTGGCCGGTTCGCCAGCCGCTGAAGGTTTTCGTCGATCCATTTGGCCGCCGCGTAGGACGGATGATCGGGTGTCAGTGGGATGTCTTGCACGAAGAGGCGCGTGGCGAGGCGGTTGTCGTAAGTGTTGTAGGGTGCGATGAGCCCGCGCTTCACGTCGGTCGGCAGACCGCGGGCGGACGCGGTCCAGGCGGCACCGCGGGCGAAAAGATTCAGACCTTGAGCCGCCCATTTCGCGAAGGGCGTGTCGCGATGCAGAAGTTTGAGCATCCACGGAAGCTCAAATCCGTCGGCCGGCAGAAATGCGGCGGTGTTTGTGATGATGAGGCGGGCGATCCTATCGGGATTTCGCAGGGCGGCGCCCATGCCGATCATGCCGCCCCAGTCGTGGACAAAAATGGTCACATCCTCCTCGATCAGGAGATGATCGAGCAGAGCTTCCAGATCGTCGATCCGCCTAGCCAGGCGGTAGTCGTAAATGCTTTGCGGTGGTTTGTCGGAGAGTCCGCAGCCTATATGGTCGGGAACGATACAGCGGTGCGTGGGGCGCAGTGCCTTCACAATCTCTCGGAAATAAAACGACCAGGTGGGGTTGCCGTGAACCATGACGACGGTTGGGGCGTTTCGTCGGTCACCGGAGCCGGTGTATTCATCCAGGTAATGGTAGCGCAGCCCCGCGCGGTCAATGTAATGGCTCTCGAACGGGTATAAGCTCCGCCACCGAGCCTGGCCGGTCAGATCGTTTTTCATCGCGACCGATGATAAGCTGTGGCGTCGGAAGCGGCAAAAGCGGCCGAAGCCTCAAGGCGGCTTTCGCACCGGGATTCGATACTCCGGCAGGCGGCCGGCAACGAAGCTGATTCGATTTGCCGCCAAGGCATATGCGGTTAGAATCCGCGAAAATTCGTTTCACCTCGGACGCGGCCCCATGCGGAACAAAATCATCGGCGACGCAATCACATTCGACGACGTACTGCTCGTCCCCGCGCGCAGCAACATCGTCCCCAAAGATGTGGATGTGCGTACGCAGCTCACGCGGAACATACACCTCAATATTCCATTGCTGTCGGCGCCAATGGACACCGTGACCGAGTCCAGCCTGGCGATTGCTCTGGCGCAGGAGGGCGGGCTCGGCATCATTCACAAGAATCTGACAATCGAGGCCCAATGCCGCGAAGTGGATAAGGTCAAACGCAGTGCCAACGGCGTCATCCTCGATCCCGTGACGCTCAGGCCCTCCGACACGGTGGAGCGGGCGGCCGTTCTGATGCGGCTTCATAACATTTCCGGCGTGCCGATTGTTGAGGATGACAATCGCCTTGTCGGGATACTCACCCGGCGCGATCTGAAGTTTCTCGACCATTCCGACGATCATTCGGCGGAGACGCAGCACGTTCGCGATGTCATGACGCATGAGAAGCTCGTGACCGCGCCGCCGAACACCTCGCTCGATGAAGCCGACCGCATCCTTCAGAAGCACAAAGTTGAAAAGCTGCTGCTCGTCAACGACGACTATCACCTTGTCGGGATGATCACCATCAAAGACATCGACAAGAATCGGCAATTCCCCAAGAGCTGCCGTGACGAGCGGGGCAGGCTCCGCGTCGGCGCGGCGGTCGGAGTGTTTGAATTTGAGCGGGTCGAGGCGCTGATCGAGAACGGCGTGGACGTCATCGGTGTCGATTCAGCGCATGGCCACAGCGACAACGTCATCAACACGGTTCGCGAGATCAAACGCCGCTTCAGCATCGATGTCATTGCCGGCAACATTGCAACCGCCGAGGCCGCCCGAGACCTGATCGACGCCGGGGCCGACTGTGTCAAAGTCGGAATCGGTCCCGGCTCCATCTGCACGACGCGCGTGGTGTCCGGCGTCGGCATACCGCAAGTGACTGCGATCATGAACGTGGCATCGACCGCTCACGATGCAGGCATTCCCCTCATCGCCGATGGCGGTGTGCGCTACTCCGGGGATATTACGAAGGCCATCGCGGCCGGCGCTAGTGCCGTGATGCTCGGCTCGCTGTTTGCCGGGCTGGATGAATCTCCCGGTCAGTTGGTGATCTGGAAGGGTCGGCGATTCAAGGAATATCGCGGAATGGGCTCCCTGGGCGCGATGGGCAGCGGCAGTGCCGACCGATATAGTCAGAAAGACGTGACGGACCGCGACAAGCTGGTTCCCGAAGGTGTTGAAGGACGGGTGCCTTACCGGGGCGGATTGGCCGAGTTGACCTACCAGCTTGTTGGCGGCCTTCGAGCGGGCATGGGATACTGCGGCACGCCGTCGATCGAGGCATTGAGGCAGGACGCGCGATTCGTGCGTGTCAGCGGTGCGAGCATGACGGAGTCGCATCCGCATAATATGATGATCACTGAGGAAGCTCCGAACTATGCAATTGAGAATGCCATCGAAGTTTGATCGTTTCGCATCACCTGGTCTGCGAGTCGTCCCGCTGTTCGGTTTGTTGGCTGCGGCGTTTGTCGGCATTGTTGGCGGGTGTTCTCATGTGAACGATCCATTCAAGGACTCAAGCGCGTCGATCGACGTGGAATTGACCACCGCCAGCGCCGAAGGCTTCAAGGGCAAGCGAGAGTTTTATTCGCCGCTTGCCCGCCGGGGCGAGACTACTGTCGCCTACTACGAGAATGGCGCGGTCACGCATTGGCCGCTGTGGTTTGAAGATCCGTTCGAAGACAAAGGGAACGATGTGACGGATCCGAACGATCGGGATGCGCCGGACACCCATTTCGCATGGAACTGGGTGGACTACCTGCACACCGCGTACGGTCCGGGGCGTTTCTTCTTTGTCAATGGACTGTTATGGCCTGCCAGCGCGGTTGTGACTCCACCAGGAACGCTCATGGAGTCTGACGGCAGAATCGATCGGAATTTTGCCGGTTACGATCACGACGCCCGGCGATCGGATTCCGCATCCCGAGAGCCGCCGGACGGAAACCATCTCAGCCCCGACTCCACGCTGCGAATCAGCGATGGAGCAGAGGTTGAAGAGCCGGAAGCGGAATCGACATCAACGAATTCCGCGACCACGCCCTGAGGTCGGCATTCCATCGAACGGCAATCGATTGGAGACTTGGCCTGTGTGGGCCGGGTTTCCTGTGCGATTCGTGTTGCACCTTGTGAATAGGAGTTGAGATATGAAACTGATCTCCCGAGTCCTGTTGATTGTGGCGATGGCCTGTTGTTTCACTCTGACGGGCGCCGGCTGCACCGAAAAGAAATGCTGCGTGAAGGAGTGCGCGTCGGACTGCAAGAAGGAGTGCAAGGAAGGTTGCACTGCTCCGTGCTGCAAGGATAAGAAGTGATGGAGCGGTTCTGACTCGAATCGGGCCGACGCATCCGTGTTCGGTCCGCATGTGTCAGTCTCGATCCATGTCAGGCGTCCATACGTAATTCAGTTCGCACATCGCGCCCCGCCGCCGGGACTATCCGGCCGCGGGGCGTCCTTCTCTGGAGGTTCATGATCGATGGAACCGATTCACGGCAAAGCGCCGCTGGTCATTGACGAAACGCCCGGCAGGAAGGCGTACTGCCAATGCGGCCTGTCTGCCAAGTTGCCTTACTGCGATGGGGCCCACAAGCGGGAGAACACCGGCCTCGCGCCGATCGTGACCGAGATTACCGATCCGGCCCGAAAGGCCGTCTGTCAGTGCCATCGAAGCGGCAATCTGCCCTGGTGTGACGGCACCCACAGTCGTTGCTAGATTGACTTGGCATGCCTTCACGACTCTCGCGGCGGCCGCTTACGTTCGGGCGCAGCCTTTGAACGGCCGCCCCGCACATCAATTACGCGCGGCGTCTTCTCCATGCAAGGAAAAAGATGGCGAGGACTCCAAAAAACGAAAGCGAGTATAGCGTGTCATAGCTGCGCTGTCCGGCCGGTCCGCTCCACGTCATGACGTCTGCATGGACAAGGCTTGCAGCGATGGCTACTTCGACCAGAATCAGGACACACGCAATCGGAATGCCGCCCGGCAGGCGAAATGCGTCGCTCGGGAAGGGTTGGTTCAGGGCTGCGTCGCGCCGCCGAAGCACAATCAGGCTCGCATAGGCCAGTCCGAACAATATTGTACTCCCCATGAAGTAAATGCTCAGGATCTGCGAGAAGCCGCGGCTCAGGGCGAAGGCACAGGCGATCGCGCCGCAGGCAATCAGTGAGGCCGTCGGAGCTTGATGGGGCGACATGCGGCCGAGCAATTGAAAGGTCAGGCCGTCGCGAGCCAAGGCGAACGTCACCCGGGTGTTCGCCAGGAAAACACTTGAGAGGGCGCCAAGACAGATCAGGATGCTCGCAATGAGAATCAGCGTCTCGATCGGCAGGCCCTTCACGTCATGGAAAATGGCGGAATGAACATCAGGCCGGGCGGCCGTCGTCGAGGGCGGCATAGCGCAGAGCAGGGCGTAGTTGTATAGCATATAGACAATCGTCAATATGACGACCGTGGTGACGAGGGCACGCGGCATCGCGTGACGGACATCGCGCGTCTCCTCGGCCAGCTTTGCCGGATCGGTCGCGCCGGTATAAGGCCAGAAAGCAAGCAGCATCGCCTGGAACAGCAGGGCGGATTTTCCCCAGAAGGACATCGGCACCGCGGTGCCGTGCGCCACAGCATCGATCGAGCTCGATGCCGTTGACACGGTTTGAGCCGGTGCCTCGGCCGGAATCCATCGGCCCGCGACAATCATGGCCCCGGCCGCGATGCCGATCACGCTTGCGACTTTCAACCCGGTAAGCAGATTTTGCGTGATCGCGCCTGTCCGAAGACCAAGGCAGTTTATGCCGGTCACGAGCGCGATCGCCGCACAGGCGAATCGCGGAGACGCATTTGCGGGATTCAGTCCACACAAAGTCGCGGCGAAGTCGCCCAGTGCCGCGGCAATCGTCGCACCACCGGCGCCGATAATGAATATCGTAAACGACCAGCCGAAGATGAACGCGGCGAATCGGCCGTAGGCCGCCTTGAGATACTGGTATTCGCCGCCGGCCTCCGGCATTCGGGTGGCCAACTCGGCGGTGACGAGGCTTTGCATGAGTGTCAGGACTCCCGCCGCCGCCCAGAGGCCGAGTATATGCCACGGTGATTGCACTAGTTGGGCCAGTTCGCCGGGCGTTCGGAAGATGCCCGATCCGATCGCGCCGCCAACTCCGACACCGACGATGCTTACCGCGCCGATGATCTGGCGAAGGGATTTCCCATCTCCGGATGGAGCCGACGTGCTGGCCGTGACTTTCGTTCGGTCCATGGGTGACGGCCCGCCGCTCTGCTCAGGCGACCGATTCATCCTCGTGAATTGGTTCCGCATATTGCCCAAGGACACGGCACAGCATCTCGACGGTGCGTCGCGTTGCGCCGGTGTTCTCTCGAACGACATCCTGCGCCCGCCGGCCCATCGCCTCGGCTGCCGCTCGATCCATGAGCAGCCCGCGCAGCGTTGGAACGAGGTCGTCGTCCTTGATGAACTGAACCGCGCCGCGCGCCTTGAGCAATCGCTCCGCAACATCCGCGAAGTTGTCCACATGCGGTCCGAAGCACATCGGCTTCGCCAGGGCCGCGACTTCCATCATGTCGCTGCCGCCCAGCGGCACCAGAGTGCGGCCGACGAACACCACATCCGCAAGAGCGTAGAACTTGCGGAGTTCTCCCATCGTATCCCCGAGGAAGATCGTGGACTTTTCGCGGCTCAGATGCCCGCCTGTGCGTGCAATGTCTGTGGGTACGACGACGTCAGGATCTGGGCCGCCAGGGTCCTGGTAGAGGCTTCGCCGCTTGACGGCGTGTCCGCGCGTCTCGAGCGCGCGAGACACGTCGTTGAACCGCTCCGGTTTTCGCGGGATGATCGCGAGTTGTATCCTGGGAATTTCGAGACGCAGGCGAGTATATGCCCGGAGCAGCAGGTCTTCTTCGCCCGGTCCGGTGGAACCTGCGACAATCAGAGGCGCCGCGCGATCGATCCCCATCGCCAGCGCGAGTTGCTCGGTGCCCGGAATGGTATCGGTCACCTGCGCCGTGTCGTACTTCATCGAACCGGTGATGCGTATTCGGTCATGCGGAATTCCCAGCGCCTCGAAACGCGATGCATACACCTCGTTCTGCGCGGCCGTCCACGAAATGCACGAGAACATCTCCCGGGCGACATCCCGAACAAACGGCAAATCATATCGCTTCATCGATTTCTCTGCCGTGATGCGACCGTTGGCGATACCGATGGGGATATCCCGTTCGTGGGCAAGTCGAACCAGATTCGGCCATACCTCGAGTTCCATCAGGATGATTGCATTTGGCCGAATGCGACTGAAAACGCGCCGTACCACGAAAGAGAAATCGAGCGGGTATCGGAAGATGAGCTTGTGAGGATAAAGCCGCCTCGCCGCCGCATAGCCGGTGTCCGTGGTGGCGGAAATCACCACTTCAAACTCTGGGAGTGTTGCTTCAATCTCCGCAACGAGGCTCTTGGTGGCGTTCACCTCCCCAAGCGAAACCGCGTGGATCCAGATGCAGGGTCCTTCGCTCGTCCTGTAGGGGACGCCTCCGAATCGCTCGCTCCAGCCGCGACGGTTTTTCTTCCGAATCAGCATTTGATAGAGCAGGACCGGCAGATAGGCGATCGCCGCGAATGCGTAGAGGAGATTTATGAGCCAGGTTGGCATAAACGGACCATCATAGACGGCCCGGGGCGTCTGGCAACGAGGTAAGTTCGTGAGGACGTAAGTGTCGTGTCGCGAGTGAGTCGCAGCCTGCTCCGGCCCGGCCTTTGCGCCCCGTGCGCCGGACTATAGCCCATATTCTCGCCAGCGGGCGTCCACCAGCCGCCGCGTGGCGTCATTCATTCGCAGCAGCTTTGGCCAGTCTCGGATGATTCCTTCGCCGGGAATCTTGCGAGTCGCATCGATTCCGATCTTGCTTCCCGCACCACAGTAGGGGGCCGAGTGGTCGAGGATATCGAGCGGCCCATCGACGACGAAGGTGTCCCGACGCGGATCAACATTTGCGCCCACCATGAACATGACGGCCTGCTCGTCGTGAACGTCGATATCCTCATCCACAATGACAATGAACTTTGTGAACATCATCTGCCCCGCGCCCCATATGCTGCTCGCAACCTTTCGGGCCTGATACGGATACTCCTTGCGGATCTTGATGAAGGCGAAGTTGTGAAACGCGCCCCATCGGGGCAGGTGATAATCCACGATGTCAGGTATTAGCATCTGCAGTAGCGGCAGGAAGACGCGCTCGGTCGCTTTCCCCATCGCATAGTCTTCCATCGGCGGCAGACCGACAATCGTGGTCGGGTAGATCGGAGACTCCCGATGGGTGATCGCGGTCACGCGAATCGTCGGGAACCGGTCGGCGAGGCTGTAGAAGCCGGTATGATCGCCAAAGGGGCCCTCGCGCGTCGTCTCCCGGGCACTGACGAAACCTTCTATCACGATTTCGGCATTGGCCGGAACTTCAATCGGGACGGTCTTCGCGGAAACAAGCGGGATGCCGCCGTCATTGAGAAAACCGGCGAACAGTAATTCGCCAACGCTGGGGGGCAACGGACATGTCGCCGCGTAGGGCAGGACGCTCTCGCCGCCGAGAACGATGGCGACGGGCATGTCCTTTCCCTGCGCGGCCCACATTCGATGATGCCGCGCGCCATCATGGTGCATGTGACAATGGTAGATCGCGCTTTTCGATCCAGTGACCTGAATTCGGTACATCCCGATGTTGGGTTCGGATCCATCCGGCGCGGTCGTATAAATACCGGCCAGCGTTATGTAGCGTCCCACGGGGGCAGTCGTTCCGGATCGCTGAGATTGAATCTCCACTTCGTTGGCCGTGGATCGGCCGGCAGCGGCGTCGTGAGAATGCGCTTCCGCGCCGCCGTACTTCCCATCTTCGATTACCTCAAGATCAGATCCGCCATCGTGCGGCCAGCATTTGAGGATTGGGAGTGCCAGAAGGTCGGCATCCTGGGTGAGAACGACCTCCTGGCAGATGCCGCGCTTGACCCGTTTTGGCGGATAGCTGGCAATCTTGGCCAGTTCCGGCAGCATTTTTACCTTCTCAAGAAAGGTCGTTGGCGGCTCAGGCTTGACGAGCTTCTGAACCTTGTCGGCCAGTGCCTCGAAGCTTTCGCACCCGAGCGCCATTCGCATCCGGGCGTAGCTACCGAAAAGATTGATGGCGACTGGAATCCGGCTGCCTCGAACGCGCTCAAACAACAGCCCGTAGCCGCCGAGTCGACCGTGCGTTGGGTCAGTGGCTGGGCCGGCGTTTCCGCCTTCCGGCGAAGGCGATTTCGACATCCGGTCAGCAATCTCGGTAATCTCCAGCTCAGGGTCAACTTCGACGCGGACGCGCCGGAGCTGGCCGGCTTTCTCAAGCCCTTCAACGAATGAACGTAGATCTGGGTATGCCAAGGGATTCTCCGTATTTGCCTGATATGAGCCGGGAATTCGTCCGGGCCGGATTCGTATCCTCCGCAGACGCCGATCCACCTCAACCGTCATTCAGCTCGGTCCGGCGCGACGTCCGGCTCGAGCAAGATGTCGGGCAATTCTAGTTGCGCCGACGGGATGTTAACGATTCCCGTTCGCAAAGTCTTTCAGACCCCATTTCCGAACGCGAACTCGGGAATACGGCTCGCCAACAACAGCGACGAAGCTAGAATTCCTATGCTGACATCATGCCAACCTACACGTGCCGAGCCTGCCGCCAGAAGTTCGATGCCCCGGACGATCCGGAGGCTGCCTGCATCTTCTGTGGGGTGGGCCTGACTGAGTTTCGCACGAGGCTGGATTTTCATGCAGGACGGTATGATCTCGTGTATGTCGCAGGTGGACTTCGCTGGATCATTCGGATTGCACCGTTTGCCTTGCTGGGCCAGGCCGCGTTACTTCTGTTCCCCTCGATTTGGCTTGCGGACTGGCGAATCGGCGTGGTCGAACTCCTGCCGACTTTCGCGCTGGCCGTTGTGATGGGCGTTCAGTCTTTCAACCTGGGTAAGTTGTTGGATCGGTGTATAACGATCTCGCTGGCCATGTTCGTGCCGCTGGTGAACATTCTGTTCATTGTTGAATCCGTCTCGGTGGCTCGGACAATCCTGCATCGTGCGGGACTGGCGGTCGGAGCTTTGGGCGTTTCAGGCGAGCTTGCGCGAGCGGCGATGGACCCCACGAGATGTATTTCCTGCGGCTACATTCTCACCGGCCTCAAGCGGCGGCGCTGCCCGGAATGCGGCAGTGAGTTCGACACCCGCTGATCGGCTATTTGAGCCGACCGAGCTTGATGAACTTTTCCTTGTGCGAGGGGATATCGCCGTCAAACATGTCAAGTTGAAGCTTTGCTGCGTCTGACATCATCGACCGCTGCCATGGCGGTTCCCAGACGAGATCCACTCTGGCCTCGGTCACGCCGTCCACACCTCGAACCTTCTGCTCCACTTCCCGAAGCAGGTCGCCCGCGACGGGGCAGTTTGGCGTCGTGAGTGTCATGCGAATGGCAATCGATCCGGTGCCGCTCACATCAAGCTGGTAGATCAGCCCCAACTCCACAATGTTGACCGGAATCTCCGGATCGCGAATGGTGCGAAGGACACTTTCGATCCGACCGCGGAGATCCTGCGCGCTATGGGCCATATCAGCTATGCTCCTCGATCGTTCGGCAGATGGCGTCCAGGTCGTTTGCCACCCGAATCGGGCGGTTTGAATGTGGGCGAACCGGGGCCCCGGGCGTCTCCGCCTGTTCCAACTGTTTGACACCCATATGATAGCTCGCGGTTGCGTCCGGGTCCTTCAGCCCGTGGCCGGTCAGGATGCAGACGACGCGAGCGTCGTGATCCACCGTGCCCTCGCGAATCAGTCGACGAAGTCCAGCCAGGCTTGCGGCACTGGCCGGTTCGCATCCGAAACCGCTGCGGCCGATTCGTGCTTTTTCGTCAAGGATCTCTTCATCGCTCACGTCCGTGACGACGCCATTCAGAGCGCTAAGTGAACGCAGCGCTTTTGGCAGATTGACCGGGTCGGCGATCTCGATGGCCGAGGCGATCGTGCGCGCTCGAAGACCGGCCTTGGCACGTTCGTTGCGATGGGCGACGACAATCGCGTCATCCCAGTTGCCGTTGTTCCATGTAAGGCCGCGTGTGTGCACCAATTCGAACAGCGTGTTCGCGCCGCGCGCGTTCACGATCGCCAGGCGGGGCATGCGATGAACCAGGCCCAGCTCCTGCAACTCAATGAACGCCTTGCCGAAGGCCGCCGAATTGCCGAGGTTGCCGCCGGGCACGATGATCCAGTCCGGAACTTCCCATCCCATCGCCTCCAGAACGCGGTACATGATTGCCTTCTGTCCTTCGAGGCGAAACGGATTCACCGAGTTCATGAGGTACAGTTTTAACCTTGGTGCCGCGTCTCGAATTTGCTTCAGGCAGGCATCGAAATCGCCTTCGATTTGGAGCGTCAGCGCGCCATAGTCGAGGGCCTGCGACAGCTTGCCATACGCGATTTTGCCGGCTCCAACGAAGACGATGCCCTGCATCGGCTGGTCATCCGAGAGCCGGGTGAGCGATGCGTACAGCGCCAGGCTCGCACTGGTGTTGCCGGTCGACGCACAGGCGACACGCTGACGACCCAGCCGGCGCGCCATCGTAAAGGCGGCCGCCATGCCGTTGTCCTTGAAGCTGCCGGATGGATTGAGTCCTTCGTATTGAAAGTAGAGTTGTCCGGAACGGAGCGGCAGGTCAATCCGGCGCACGTCCGCCGCATGGAGAATGGTCTGACCTTCGCCAATCGTCACGAGCGACTCGGGCACCGCGAAAGGCAGCAGTTCACGAAATCGCCAGACGCCGGAGAAATCGATCGGCTCGATCCGCGATTGGTGGCGTTCATCAAAGAACCCAAGATGCCCCGGCGTCGCCAGTCGGTCCCACTGATATGCGACGTCCAGGAGTGAACCGCAGCGATCGCACATGAATGAATCAGATGCGAGGTCTGACGTGGCCGCGCACGCAGGTCGAATGCAGCGAAGAAAGGCGACATCCGTCATATGAGTCATGGTAACGAGCGGGGTGTCGATTGAAAACATCGGCCGGTGGGAGTAGAGTGCCGCTCCGTGAATCGAGGCGTTTTCATGCTTGGTCCCACGCGATGCAGGCGATACTGGCTGGTGCCGGTCGTTGCCGTGCTCTTCGTCCTGCCCTTCGCCATGGGGCAGACCGTCCCCGTTGAACCCCAGCCGACGACCTCCACCGCAAATTCCGATGTTACTTCTCGCGCTGAAAGAGCAGTCGACTCGGCACATCAATCCGAAGCGGCCGAATCTGTGATTGCCGACGCGCCGGGAGAATCATCCCCGACGGTCGTGGCAACTGAGGCGGACGAACTCGCGACACAATCAACCGATGCCGCAGCGAAAACTCAACCGCGAGCGAAGGCAGCCGGACTGCATTACGGTCTCTGGTCACTGACGCCCGCCATCGTGGCGATCCTGCTGGCCATCATCACTCAGCAGGTCATTCCGGCGCTTGCGATCGGAATTCTGACGGCCGCCTGCATGCTTTGCCTGTACTCAGGACAGAACAATCCGATCGAAATGGTGATGTTCGCTGTGGACCAGTACCTTATCGGAGTGTTCATTCCGCCCAACTTCGGCGATACCGATCGCGTCGGAGCCGGTTACGAACGCCTCCAGGTCATTATTTTTACGCAATTCATCGGCGGCATGATCGGCATCATCGAAGCCAATGGCGGGACGCGCGCGATGGTTGCCCGCGTAATGCATTGGATGCGCACGCCGCGCAGTGGGCAGTTGGGCGCGCTTGTCGGCGGGCTGGTAGTCTTCTTCGATGACTACGCAAACTCTCTGATACTCGGTCCATCGATGCGACCGGTCTTCGACAAGCTACGTCTCAGCCGTGCAAAGCTCGCATACATCGTCGATTCGACCGCCGCTCCGGTTGCGTCTTTGTTCATCGGAACATGGCTGGCTCAGGAGATTAACTTTCTGGACGGCGGGCTCAAGGAATTGGGAGACCACCGCCCGGCCTTCCTCGACGGCGTGAACGGGTCGACGGCCTTCTGGACGAGCATTCCCTATCGCACTTATGCGTGGCTTGCGTTGTGGATGGTATTCATAATTGCCTGGACGGGGCGAGACTTTGGCCCCATGAAGCGCGCCGAGGCCGAAGCCGCCGGCGGACAGGATTCCGATCTGCTCCGCGCAGCCGGTGCCAACGCGTCTAATTCAACAAACGGCGGCCGTTCCGAGACGCGCGACATCAGCCATTGGGCGCTGGGTTTCTTCCCGGTGGCGACGCTCGTGTTCATGACGCTCCTGCTTCTGGCGATCACCGGACGCAACGGCTGTTCAGAAGCCGGCATCACGCTATCGTTCGGATCGGTAGCGGAAATCGCGGAAAGCATCAAGCAGGTGCTCGGAAAGGCGAACTCATACACCGCGCTGCTTTATGCCGGACTGACTTCTGCGATGGTGGCGGCAGTGATGACCGTGTTCTCCCGCACAATGTCGCTCGGCAAGACCATGGAGGCCATGCAGGGGGGCATGCAGCGAATCTTCGGGGCGCAGATCGTCCTGATCCTTGCATGGGGACTTTCAACGGCAACCAAGGACCTCGAACTGGGTCCGGTCATGACCGATTTCCTGAAAACACTCTCCGACAACGGCAAGTTCGCAGTCCCGATGCTTCCGACTGCTGTCTTTCTGACGGCCTGCATTGTCTCATTTGCCACCGGCACGAGTTGGGGCACCATGTCGATTCTTTGTCCGACCGCCGTCAGTATCGCCGCGGGCCTTCTGGCGGACCTGCCGACGGGCCAGGCAATTCCGCTGTTTTATGCAACGATCGGAGCTGTCCTCACCGGCGCCGTCTTCGGCGACCATTGCTCGCCCATTAGTGACACAACGGTGCTATCCTCCATCACGACTGAATGCAGCCTCGCGCGACATGTCCGGACGCAGCTACCGTACGCATTGGTCACAGCCGTCGTCGGCCTGCTCTGTACTGATTTGCTGGATTATTACCTCATCGAGACCGCGCCCGATTTCTATCACAAGACGTGGAATGTGTATTATGGCACCGCCATTGCCGCAATCATTCTGCTGGCCATTGTGCTGGTCTTCGGCCGAAAGGTGAAATCTCGCAATGCGGCGTACGAAACCGTCCCGGCCTAGCGGTTGCGGGCTCCGCTGCGGCCCGGCCGAAAACGGCTTGAGCTGCGCTGCCGCCGCTTCATCGCCCCGGCCGGAACAGTCGTATTCCCGGATTTGACAGGTAGTCGGGTCGAGACTCGTCTACAACGGCATTGACGCATGCAGGCCAGCGAACAAAACGGCTTGAAGAATGTGCAGCCGTTAAACATCGCGGCAGTCCCGCTGTCTGGGGCTGCTTGTACCTGTCCGCGAGAACCCCGGGCAGACGGAGCAATGATCGTGTCACAACTCGACGTGAAGAACATTGGTGAAATGGTCCGGGCCGCGAGTGACCCGTTCAATCGATTGCGCGACGAAATGGCCCGCGTCATCGTTGGTCAGGAAGCGATGATTAAGAACCTCACCATCGGCTTGTTGTCCAACGGACATATTCTTCTGGAGGGCGTGCCGGGACTTGCCAAGACCACGGCGGTGTCCACCATGGCGCGAGCGATCAATACGGGCTTCCAGCGCATTCAGTTTACGCCCGATCTGTTGCCGGCGGATCTGATCGGCACGTTGATCTACCAGCCGCAGAACGGGCAATTTACTGTAAAGAAAGGCCCGATTTTTACCAACATCATCCTCGCGGACGAAATCAATCGTGCGCCCGCGAAGGTTCAGAGCGCCCTGTTGGAGGCGATGCAGGAAAGGCAGGTGACCATCGGCGACCAGACCTATCCGTTGCCGCAGCCGTTCCTGGTGCTCGCCACGCAAAATCCCATCGAGCAGGAAGGCACCTATCCCCTGCCTGAAGCGCAGGTCGATCGATTCATGCTGAAGGTAACTGTCAGCTATCCCACGCCACAGCAGGAACGGCAGATTCTCGATCGAATGGCTGTCACGCAAACGTCATCCGGCGTATCGCCGGTCATGGATCCGGCGGATATTCTCAAGGCCCGGAAGGTCGTCGACGAAATCTACATCGACGACAAGATCAAGGATTACATCGTCTCGCTTGTCGTAGCCACCCGAGAGCCCCGCACTGCTGATCTCGATATCGGGCATCTCATCCAGTATGGCGCCTCGCCCCGTGCGTCGATCATGCTGACCCTGGGCGCTAAAGCCAATGCGTTTCTCGCCGGACGCGGATTCGTGACGCCGCAGGATGTCAAGGATGTGGCTCTTGTCGTCCTGCGCCATCGCGTGATCATCAGCTACGAAGCCGAGGCGGAAGAGCAGACGAGCGATTCGATTGTGCGAATGATTCTCGATCATGTGGCCGTTCCATGAACGCATCCGAACTGCTCAAACGCATTCGTCGCATCCACATCCGCACCAGCCATATGGCCAGTGACGTCTTTGCCGGGCAGTATCATTCCGCCTTCAAAGGGCAGGGCATCGAGTTCGAGGAGGTTCGCGAGTATCAGCCCGGCGATGATATTCGATCCATTGATTGGAATGTGACCGCTCGTCACGGCCGGCCGTTCATCAAGCGATTTCGCGAGGAGCGGGAATTAACGGTCATGTTGCTTGTGGATTCGAGCGGCTCTCAGGCCTTTGGGACCGCCGGGCAGCTTAAGCGCGAGTTGGTCACTGAAGTCGGGGCAACGCTGGCCTTCAGCGCCATCACCAACAACGACAAGGTCGGGCTGATTGCCTTCTCCAATGAGATCGAACTGCACGTCAAACCGGCAAAAGGTACGCGACATGTGCTCCGGGTCATACGCGATTTGCTTTCATTTCAGCCCCGACATCGCGGAACCGATATCACCGCCGCCCTTGAGCACCTGAACCATGTGATGCGTCGCAAAGCCGTTGTCTTCATCATCAGCGACTTCCAGGATTCGGGTTACGAGAAGGCGCTGCGTGTTGTACGGCGGCGGCATGACGTGATTCCAATCGTTGTTCGCGATCCACGTGAGGTCGAGTTGCCCAATGTGCGCTTCGTCGAACTGGAAGATGGTGAGTCCGGGCGCCGCGTGCTTGTTGACACCACGAGTGCGGCTTTCCGGGAGATGTACCGCCGTCACGCGCTCAGCGAGTCCGCGGCAAGAGATGACATGTTTCGCCGCATGAACACGACGGCCATCACACTGACAACCGGCGAATCATTTGTCGAGCCATTGACCAGGTATTTCCGGTTGCGTGGCCGCCGATACTGACAGGAAGATTTCATGCAGCGGTTCACGGGGGACTATCAGGGACAGTGTTCGGTTTGCGATCAGCCGGTTGAATTTGCGCTGGGAATTCAGACCGGCCGGGACCCCGTAGGGATGCACTTCGGCCCCGGCGGGGCGGTGCCGGTCGTTTTGCGGGACGTGGACCTGGTTGTCATGATCGGTGACGAACTGGACGTGAAATTCCGCTACGATTGCCCTCTTTGCGCTGCCGAGAACGACGCCCGCACGATTTGCCGCGCCGTTCCATTCGTTCGCTGAATGCCGATCTTCAATGATGTCGCCAAGCGACTGTACGCTCAGCCCTACGAGACGATGAGGTCGGTCACGGCGAACTTCTCCACGTCGATCAGGCCCTTATTTGTCAGCTTCAACTTCCCGATCACCGAGAGGCTCAGGAACGCCAGACACATGAAAGGTTGTGCGAATTCGCATCCCAGCGTGCGGGCAGCCTCGGTCAGAATTCGTAGTTGCTCCGCCGCTGTGGCCGCCGGCGCGTCCGTGACGAGCCCGGCGATGGGCAGCGGCACATCGGCCAGCACCCTCCCCTTGTCAATCACGACCCAGCCGCCCTGCATGCGTTGAATATGCTGGAGTGCGGCCAGAATATCCTGATCGTTTGTGCCGACACTGATCAGATTGTGTGCGTCGTGGGCCACGCTGCTGCCGATCGCTCCGGAGTGCAGCTTGAATCCGCGGGCGAACCCGCGCCCTATTTCGCCGCTGGATCGATGTCGCTCCACGACGATCATCTTCGCGAGGTCGCGCGCCGGATCAGTGAGCAATTCACCGCCGCGGATGGTCACGTGGTCGACCGAACGCTCGGTATCTATTCGATTATCGAGCACCTCGATAACATGAACATGGCACGATTGATCTCCACTCGCCGGGATTTGCAGGTCACTGTGCGTCAGTGGTCGCACATGAACCGTATTTCGCCCGTCATCTCCGATCGGTTGCGCCGCCGTCGCGATGCATCGCCCACCCTCCGCGACAAGCCGCCCGGCGACGTATGTTTGTGCGACGCGGCATTCACGCAGATCATCGAGCACAACCAGGTCGGCTCGATAGCCCGGCAGAATCGCGCCGCTATCGCGTAGGCCGAAGTACCGAGCGCTGTTCCATGTCGCCAGCCGCACCGCCAGAATCGGATCAAGCCCCTCGGCGATTGCACTGCGAATCATGAAGTCGATATGACCCTCATCCAGCAGATCGCGAACGTCCTTGTCGTCTGTGCAAAAGAGAAATCGGCCGGCCGTCGCGGGCGTCACGAGCGGTGCAAGCGCTTTCAGATTTCGCGTCTGCGAACCCTCCCGGATCATGATGGTGAGTCCGAGGCGGAGTTTCTCGGCTGCCTCTTCAGCACGAATGCATTCGTGGTCGCTCAGGATGCCGGCCGCGCAATACGCATTCAGATCGCGCCCGGAAAGTGACGGAGCGTGTCCGTCAATGATTCGACCGCGGCACATCTCCAGCTTGGCCAGCACGCCGGCATCACCATGAACGACGCCCGGGTAGTTCATCATCTCCGCGAGCCCCAGCACGCGCGAATCATTGAGAAACGGCCGCAGGTCCTCGGCGCTCATGTTTGCTCCGGCCGACTCGAGCGGACTTGCGGGAACACACGAGCTGAGCATTACAAAAACGCGGATCGGGGCGTGCTCGGAAGTCCGAAGCACATAGGAGATGCCGGCGGCTCCCATGACATTCGCGAACTCGTGCGGATCGGCCACCACTGCGGTCGTTCCGCACGCCGCAACCACGCGCGCATACTCTGGGACCGCTAACATCGACGACTCGATGTGCACATGCGCGTCGATGAAGCCGGGGCAAACGTGCCGACCTTGCAGATCAAGCGTTTCGTCGGCTTCAATGCCGCCAGTGATTCCAGCGATCCGGCCTCTGAAAAGGGCGATCTCGGCGTCATGAACTTCATTGGAGACGACGTTGACCAGCCTCGCGTTGCGGAGAACCAATTCGGCAGGCCGTCTGCCTGCGGCGACGTCGATAAGGTCTCGATCCAGGTTATCAGACAATTGACGCCTCCTCTCGGTGCAATTAACGGGAAGTTCAATCTGGCATTCTACTTACGCGAGTTAGGGGCCGTAAGCGGGCAAAGCCCCTCGGGACTCGATTTGAGAAAAACCCGGGGCCAGGCGGGTTGAAGCGATGCCGAAATCTGGTATAAAGGAGGGTTTCCCGATGGATCCGGCGCGCGGATGGCGCGCGGCCGTCCCAAGTTTCGGGGATGGACCCCGTTTTGACGCAAGTTGAGGCATTGAATGGCAGTTAAGTTGAGATTGACGCGGCTTGGCCGATCGCACCGTTCGTTCTTCCGATTGCGGGCGGCCGATGAGCGATGTCCGTCCGATGGTCGCTTCATTGAGGAGTTGGGATACGTCGACCCGATTGCGAAGGATCCGGCGAAGCAGGTCTCATTGAAGCGTGAGCGCATCGAACATTGGCTCTCGATGGGCGCGAAGGTCAGCCCGACGGTCGAGAAACTGCTCAGCAAGCACGGCATTAAGAAGCCCGCGACCGCATCGAAGTGAACGCCGTGCGTTCCGCCCCTGCCTGCGCGCTGTCAGCGCGGCGGTCGGACGCGAGGGTAACGGCTGATGCGGATTGACTTGCTGACGTTGTTTCCGGAGGCGTGCGAGCCGTTTTTCGATTCAAGCATCGTCGGCCGCGCTCGGCGATCCGGCCGGGTGTCGATCGCGTGTCACAATCTCCGGGATTACTCGACCGACCCGCATCGAAAGGTCGACGACAGGCCGTTCGGAGGCGGCCCCGGAATGGTCCTGATGTGTCAGCCGGTTTTCGACGCGGTCAACGCGATCGAGCAAATCGGCAACGAGCCCGCGACGAGGATTCTGCTGACGCCCGCAGGCGAACGCATGTCCCAGCGGCTCGCCGAAGAGTTGGCGACGCACCCACGGTTGCTGTTGGTTGCCGGACATTACGAGGGCTTTGACGAGCGGATCAGGCTCGGATTGGCCCCTCGGGAAATATCGATCGGCGACTACGTGCTCAGCGGTGGTGAAGCGGCCGCAATGGTAATTGTCGATGCCGTCGTGAGGCTCCTGCCGGGTGTGCTCGGCGATGATGCATCCGCGGCGGAGGAGTCGTTTTCGAACTGGCGGATCGATTCAGCCGGTTCGGTCGCGGCGGGCAATGCGACGGAATTAACGGAGCGCGCGGCGCTCCTCGAATATCCGCAGTACACGCGGCCTCGCGAATTTCGGGGCATGTCGGTGCCGGATATCCTGATGAGCGGTGATCACGGGCGGATTCGCACGTGGCGCCGTGAGCAGGCTGTGGAACGAACTCGGGTTCGGCGTCCGGATTTGTTGAACTTGGTGCCGACACTTCGGGAAGAGGACGATCGCCCCGACGGTCGATTGGAGAAGTAAGTCATGCGAAACAAGTTTATCACCGCCGTTGAATCGGCGCATTTGAAGACCGAAGTACCCAAGTTTGAGATCGGCGACGAGGTCGAGGTCGGCGTTCGAATCATCGAAGGATCGAAGGAACGCGTGCAGCCGTTCATCGGTACCGTCATCGCCCGCGCAGGCACGGGCGTCTCGGAGATGTTCACCGTCCGCCGAATCGTTAACAACGAAGGCGTCGAACGCGTGTTCCCGCTCCATTCGCCTCGCCTCGCTCACGTCAAGGTCCAACGAAAGGGCAAGACCCGCCGGGCGAAGCTCTACTACCTGCGAGATCGCGTCGGCAAGGCGCGGCGGCTGCGCGAGCGAAAGGGCGGTCACAAGGCGTCTACGGAGTCGGCTTCGGCCGATGCCCAATCTGTTCGCCCGAACCGCGCGAGCGAGCCTGAACCGGTCGTCGTCTGATCCGGCGTCAGGGTCTCACGGTATTTCAAAAAGCGTGCCACATGTGTGTCACGCTTTTTTTCTGGGACGCGATGCCGAGGAATCGTTCACGTGGCGCTGTTTCGTCGAGACATCGGCCGCCGTGGGGAGCAGGCCGCCGCTGTTTTTCTTCGCCGACGTGGGCTTCGCATTGTCGAGAAAAACTACCATTGCGGCTTCGGCGAGATCGATTTGATCTGCGCCGACGGCAAGACCATCGTCTTCGTGGAGGTCAAGACGCTGTCGGCGAATGTTCACGCCGACCCGGAAGAACACGTCACGCCGAGCAAGCGGATGCGGATCGAGCGGGCTGCCAGAATGTGGCTGCAATCCCTTGGCAATCCGCGGCTTCTGTGCCGGTTTGACGTGGTAAGTGTCGTCATGCCGAAAGTCGGTGAACCGACGATTCGCCATATCATCGACGCATTTCCGCCGTCAAGGTGGTGTCGCTGACGCTCGAGCGGGTGATTCTGCCCGAAGAAGCAATGGTGTGCGGCCTGACGGGACAATGTCCCCGTCCCCCGTTGCGCGGGGTTTACTGGGCGGTGGAATCGTAAACGCCGGATGCTGACCATGCTGATCGATTCACACTGCCACCTGACGTCCGAAGCGCTGTTTCCCACTGTCCATGCGGTAATCCATCGGGCTGTCGATGCGGGCGTAACCGAGTTTGTCACCATCGCCACGGACCTGGAGGACGCTGTGAAGGCCATCGCCCTCAGCGACAAATACCGCCCCGTGCATGTTGTCGCGGGTGTGCACCCTCATGAGGCGGGCAAAACCGTGGATGGATGGGATGCACGGCTACTTGATATCGCGCGCCGTGACGATGTGTTCGGCGTGGGCGAAATGGGACTGGATTATCACTATGACTTTTCCGATCGGGCCGCGCAGCATCGCGTCTTTCGCCGACAGCTGGAGATTGCGGTCGAAGTCGGCAAGCCGGTTGTGATACACTCCCGCGATGCGCATTCGGATGTCATGGAAATTCTGCGTGATATCGCACCGACGAGCGGCGCGGTGTTCCATTGCTTCACGGGAACTCGCGGCGAGGCGGACGACATTCTGGATGCCGGCTACTGGCTTTCGCTGACCGGAGTCGTGACATTCAGGCGATCGGACGGCCTGCGCGAAATCGCGAGATCATTGCCGGCCGACCGGATCATGGTTGAGACCGATTCTCCGTATCTTTCACCCGAGCCGGTGCGAAATGTCCGTCCCAACGAACCGGTCACCGTCGTCCACACCGCTGCGTGCATCGCCCAGGTGCGCGGCATCTCGGCAGAGGAACTGGCAGCGCTGGCAACTGCGAACACCAGGCGGTTCTTCAGGCTTCCGAACGAATAACATGGCCATGCCATGAGAAAGCGCCGCAAGGAATCGTATGACCCTCGCAATCGGGATTGATCTGGGCGGCACCGCCATCAAGGGCGGATTGGTCGACGAATCCGGCGAAGTTCTTCATCGCACGTCGATTGCCACCAACGCAGTCGAAGGCGTTGATGCGGTCATCAATCGGATTGCCGATTTTGCGAATACCCTCTCCGATCATGCGGCAAGTCGGCACAGCCGGCCCGTTGGGATCGGCGTTGGCGCGCCAGGCACGATGCGGCTGCCCGAAGGTGTCATTCTCTCCGCACCCAATCTTCCGGGTTGGTCGCACGTCGAATTTGTGCCGCGGCTGAAACGACTGGTCACATTGCCGGTCGTGCTGAACAACGACGCCAACGCGGCCGCGCTGGGTGAATCCGTCTGTGGCGCGGGGCGAGGCGTGCGAGACATGCTCATGCTGACGCTCGGGACAGGAGTCGGCGGAGGTATCATCATTGGCGGAAGGCTGCTACGCGGCGAACGTGGCAATGCAGGCGAGCTGGGGCACATCATCGTTCAGCCTGGAGGTCTCCCCTGCAACTGCGGGCAGGCGGGATGCCTCGAAGCACACGCTTCCGCTTCGGCGACCGGCCGGTTGGCGATGCAGCGGTTGGCCGCTGGTGAGTGCTCCACGCTTCAATCGATTCTTGATCGCAACGGGCATGTCACGTCGGCCGATGTGGCTGCGGCGGCACAATCGGGCGACTCACTCGCGGCATCGGTCTGGTCCGAAACCTGTCGCTACCTGGCGATTGCCTGCATCGGTCTGCGTCACACCTTCGATCCGCAATGCATCGTACTGGCGGGGGGGATGAGTGAAGCAGGTGATTTTCTGATCTCGGGCGTAAATGATGCGATCCATGCCTTGATTTCGCCACGCCTCGGCCCGCCTCCCGAATTGCGTCTCGCGCAACTGGGCAACGATGCGGGATTCGTGGGGGCGGCCATGACGGTCTTTCAAAAGGAATGACCCTTTGATCGTCGTGGATCTCGTCGTCCCGGCACGGCATCCGCCCTATCTCCCTTCTCGCGACGAAAGCCAATCGCGGAGTCGGTCCAGACCTTCGGCGATCGATACGCGCGGTTGATAATCCAGGTCCCGGCGAGCCGCGATGATGTCAAACCAGTGCGCGGTGGAAAGTTCACTCACGAGAAATCGGGTAAGTGGCGGCTCCCGTTCCGCTCTGAAAAAGCGATAGGTCAATTCAATGAGCATCGATGCCGCGCGAGCGACACCAAGCGGCACTGACTTCGTCACCGGCGGAAGACCCGCCGCGGCGAGGATGCACCCGACGAGATCCCAGATCGGTCGCGGCTCCCCGTTTGATATGAAGTACGCACGCCCAGCGACCCGCGATCCAATGTCCAGTCGCGCCGCCGCCAGCACATGCGCTTCGGCCGCGTTGTCAATATATACGCTGTCGACCAGCTTGTTCGTTCTTCCGATGCGCCGCAGCCTCTTCGCTCGCGAAATGATCCGCGGAACGAGATGGTTGTCGCCCGGCCCCCAGATCAGGTGTGGTCGCAGCGCCGTTGTTGCCAGTTCCGGCCCGTTCGCGGCCAGAACAGCTTGCTCGGCCGCCGCCTTGGTCGCCGGGTAGGGCGCGTGAAAGTGCGACGCATATGGCACTGACTCGCTCACGCCCTCCATGTCATGGCCGTCGAACACGACGCTGGGCGAACTTGTGTGGACGAGCCTGCGCACGCGCTGTTGGCGGCATGCGTCGATGACATGCTGCGTCCCGATGACGTTCGGTCTGTAATACGAGTCGTACGAACCCCAGATCCCGGCTTTTGCCGCGACATGAAAGACGACGTCGCAGCCGGCCGCCGCCTTCGCGACCGCCGCGCGATCCATCAGGTCGCCGCGTACCGGCTCCACTCCGAGTGCGGTCAGCTCCGGGTACGCGTTGCGAGAGAAACACCTCACGCGGCAGCCGGCGGACAAAAGCTGAAGCACGATCGCTTTGCCAAGGAATCCGCCGCCGCCTGTGACGAGCGCCGTTTGATTTGACAGGTTTAATCCTTGCCGCTGATCGGTCATGGATCTTCGGGCTCGACGGACCGTGTGAGAATGCAGCAGGTTCGGTGAGCTTCGAGCCAGGCCGCCACGGCTGCATCCTATGATGAAATCCGGAGTGCGGCAATTTCTGCGCGGGCCTGCGGCCTCCCTCTCTGCGAATTGCAAGTTGGCCTCTCGCGATGTGAATCGGCCGCATCAACAGGTGTTTTGGCATGCGCATGAACGCCGCCGCCCGGGTTGGACTTTTCTGGACAGTTGATTCCGCGGCAGTCTGACTTATGATGCTCGGCTTGGCTCGGCGGTTCGCAACGATTCCTCGCAAGACTTGATCGCGCGCCCGCCCTGGTCGGGCACGGCACGATTTGTGAGAATGCAATTCACACGGTGCCAAGTCTGCAATTTTGCAACTAAGGAGATAGCATGAGAGGTCGATTGATTCTGGGCGTGCTGATGGCGGTCGGCATGGCGGCGAACACGGTCAGGGCCGACGTGGTGACGGACTGGAACGAAATTCTCCTTGATGCCATCCGTGAATCTGAGATGCCCTCACCCAAGGCCGCGCGAGCCATCGCCATGATGAACCTCGCCATGTACGACACGATCAATTCTTTCTCGCCGACGCACGACACATACCTTACTGCGGGAACGCCCGGAATCGGGGCAACCCGGGATGCATCCGGCGTCGCCGCTGCTCGTCGAATTCTCGTCGCGCTGTTTCCTGGTCAGCAGGCCACCTTCGATGCGGCGGTTACCGCTTACATTGGAGGACTGCCGGAATTCATCTTCGCGCCGAGCGATGCCTACGGCGTCTCAATCGCGAACGCCTTGCTCGGTGCCCGAGACGCCGACGGCAGTTCCGTCAACCTGAATTATGATCCGGGCGCCGGTCCCGGAGAGTGGCAGCCCACGCCGCCGTCAAACGCGCCGGCCCAGCTGTTGAATTTTGCGTCAGTCCTGCCCTTCGGAATGCAGAGCGGCTCGCAGTTTCGGCGATCCGGTCCGCCCGATCTCACGAGCGCGCGGTACACCGCGGATTTTGATGAGGTGTCCCGCTACGGTACGGTGGCCAGCGTTCATCGCACGGCCGATCAAACTCAATTTGCTCGTTTCTGGGAGGATGGTCCGGGCACTGCGACAACGCCGGGGCACTGGATCGAAATCGCCATCACCATCGCCAAGGACAACGGAAACACGGTTGAGCAGAACGCACGAGTCTTCGCGCTCATCGGAATGGCGATGGCTGACGCCGGAATTTGCACATGGGACAACAAGTATGCCTTCGACGACTGGCGACCGATTACCGCCATTCGAAATGCCGGCGCCGACGGCAACGACGCGACCGATGAAGACGCCGGATGGACGCCGCTCATCGAGACGCCGCCCACGCCGGGCTACATTTCCGCACGCAGCGCCTACGCCGCGGCGGCTGCCCGAATGATTGAGATTATCTACGGTTCCAATGACATCGGATTTGCGGCGACCAGCGACAGCCTCGAAGGCGTCACTCGAAACTTCACATCCCTCAGCGGCGCTGCCAGGGAAGCTGGATTCTCTGGCGTGGTCGGTGGCACCTGCTTTCGTTATGCCTACGAGGATGGATACGATGCCGGCCGAGACGTGGCTGGCTATATTCACGCGAATTACTTGCGCCGCTTGCCGGCGACTTCGTCAACCGGAACCAGTTCTGCCTGCGGTTCCGGTGCGTGCGGCCTCGGTGGACTTTTCACGGTCGTCGGTTCCCTTGTCGGATTGCCGATCATTCGGCGCGGCAATCGGAAGTGCCGCCGTCGCTGAATCGGCAGCGACGCAACGCCGCGGGAATCACTCGAACAACTAGCGAATGCGGGCGGGCGCCATAAGGTGCCCGCTCGCGTTTTATGCTTGGCTCACGGCTCGTGTGGTCGCGGCCGAAAGCACTTGTTCCACCGTTGGCCAGCCCCCGGCGTGGTTGAGCACAGTGACACGCGGGCCGACCGGTCGCCATCGGACGGGATGCGTCGGACCAAAGATTGTCACGACCTGCCCGCCGACGGCAGCGGTGAGATGTGCGATTCCGCTGTCGTTCGCGATAACGCAATCACTCGCGACCAGACAACCCGCAATCACGCGCAGATCAGTTGACCCCACGAGCGGCGCGCACTGCTCCAGTTCTGAAAGAATGTCTGCGGCCAGTTGTTCCCGCTCGACGGGACCAATCAGGAATGCAATCCGTCGGCCAGCCGTTTGCCATGCCTCGGCCAACGCGACAAATCGTTCAATCGGCCAGTTCTTCGACCGGCTGCCGCTGCCCGGATGAATCAGGAGCGACGGTCTCGAACCCCGCATGCCTCGCGTTGTGTCAAGAATCTCGCGACCGGCGCGGATGGCCTCGTCCGGCAGATGAATCGTTGGTGTCGTGCTCGCGAGAATCCGCTCGAATTGAGTGCCGTGTTCGTGGCTCAGACCCGTCGCGCGGCAGTAGTCGCCGATCCACTGCTCGACTATGTGCCCATTCAGTGCGTCGCGAGCTCGCGTGTCGATGTCCACTACCCGTCGCACTCTCAGCGAACGAAGTCGCCGGGCGACGATCTCCTCAGGATCGGGCAGCATGTTCACCACCAACTCGACGTTTTTCATCGATTCACATAGTTCGGCGGACAGCGGGGCATCTTCGGAAAACAGGGCATGAAATCCACCTGTGTCGATGTCGTGAAATCGCCGGGATTCCGTCGCGCATCCCACCAGGCTCTGGAATTCGCCGCGAGCCACGATGGAGATTTGCTGTTCGATCATGTGTCGCAGGGCTTGCGCGAACACGAGCATCAGTAAGGTGTCCCCCAGCGCGCCGGAATGAAGTATGACAGCGCGCCTGTCATCCGGGTCGCGGCTTTTTCGAATGGAGCTCACGGTCGTCTTTCGCTCCGGCGTCGGTCCGCGCAGTAAAGCAGAATGTTGTCGACGATCCGCTCCGTGGACTCGGGCGTGTAGCCCACACGTCGCCAGATGAATGACTGGTCAAGCCCTGCGGACAGATCAAAAGGGCAAGCCGCAACGGCCAGCCTGCCGTTAATCGTTCGTGTAATGATCGGAGGCGGTGCGCCTTCTCGACGAAGCGCCGCACCTTCCGGCGTCGGGCTGAGTTCGGTCAGCGGCCGCCCGCCGTCAAATTGTCCGGTTGCCAACGCGTGTTCAGGCTTCAGGATTCCCTTTTCCCCGATCGGCAGCGAATCAACCAGCTTGCGAACCGCGGCGTTTCCGTCCGGTTGACCGTCTGCCGATTCGATGAGAATCATTCCACCCGATTCGGCGAAAGCGCGCAGCGCGGCGATGTCATGTTCATGCAGAGTCACTTGACTGCGCACAGCCAAATGCACCACTTCGACCGATGCCAGATTCGCGGCATCGAGTATTTCGCTCGTCTCGTCCGCTGAAATCGTCAGTCCCGTCCTGAGGCGGAGGGAATCAGCGCGCCGCGACCAGACGCCCCGGTGCGCGGTCCAGTCTCCCGCGAAACTCCAACGCTTGATCGAAAAGCTGCCGCGCGGCGGCGCCGGCGACAGCGGGGCCGGCTCCCGCCTTAATACGCGAGGCAGCTCATTGTGCGGCGGTGCGCAATAAACACGGATGTTCGCCATGATTTGAAACAGCTCCTCGTGCTGACGCCGATCCTGGTGCCACGCGCCGGCGATATCAACCGGGCAAAGGATCACGCGCAGCCTAGGTCCATCGGCCAGCGCCCGAAGCGGAATAGGTCGCTTCCACCCTTGCTCGTCGGTGCCGAAGTGGCAGGAGTACAGCGGATGCGTCGGATCCAGTTCGCGAAAGCGCAGATCGAGATCGGCAAAAATCGACTCAAATATCCGCGTCGCGCTCTGGATGAACGGCTTGCCGCGGCGGTCCGCATGAAGAAAAACCGTCCCGCCGCGATCGACATACTCCCGAATGCGTGAACGCATGGTGTCCGACAGTGTCAATGCCGCATGGCCGCTGATAAGAAGGAAAGGCGCGTCTTCAAGATTCTCAAGTGTCGCGTTCGGAGGGATGCGCTGCCAGCGGTAAAGGCGTTCGAATGTGGACGACATGTACCGACAGAGCGTGTACAGATCGCGGTGATAGTAATTCCATTCGTTCGCGTCCTGATCGTGCTCTAGTTTCTGGAAGAGTACCGGAGCGGCGCCATGAACAAGAAAAATCAGAGCGAACGAATCCGAAATGACTTCACCGCTCCATTTCCGATCCGCCACCTCACCGGCATATCGCTTGAACCACTCGACGCCGCCGATGTGCGACCGCCCGCTCGCAAGGCCCAGTCGCTCCAGGCCGAACAACTCATAGCCATAGGTCTGTCTGACGTCCGGCGGATTCAACTCGAGGAATCGATTGCCGTCCTCAATCGCCCGGTAGACGCGTTCCATCGACTTTCGCAAGCTTTTGTTGGGCACAACCCCCTTGAAGTATTCGTAAGGTCGGTCGGCGCGAGCGTAATAGCGATCAAGGAGAATATATAGACTGTTGCACCCCGCGACCGTCATCGACGGCGTCGGCCTGCCTTTCTGGCGATATGACCAGCCGCCCCCTGGGTGCTGCGACTTCATCCACCAATCGCCCAGAAGCTGCCATTGGCGATTGGCGATCTCGATGTTGCCGATCGAGCCGGCCCACAAACCGAGATTCGCAAACTGCGTGTTGGAGTTGTCGCCGCCGGCAAAACCCTGACCGTAGTCGAACGCGCCGTTGGGACCCATCGCGCGAAGCAGCCAGTTGACGTCCTGGGCAAGGAGGCGTGCATATCGTCTCCGGCTGGCGGCGCTGAGCTTACGGTCAAGCATCAGGCTCCACACGCTCGCGCGGAGACTGCGCACGTACGTGCCCGCTTCTCGCGCCTCGTCATACGACAACGCGTCGATGATGCGCTTCATCTGCCCCTGCGTCGGGTCCGCGCCGGCGCTGAGCAGGGCGAGCGCGGCCAATGCCGTCGGTCCACCGAATGCGGCCTCGGGCAGTTCGGACTTTACGTAACCCGCTCGCGACCAGGCCTTGATGAGGCGGCGGGGAATCGTCAGCTTCCTCCCGTCGGTTGTCTCAAACTTCAAAGAGCCTTCGAGAACCCGTGTCACATTCCCGGTGACGGTCAGCAGCGGCCCTTGCGGATTCCGGTCGTGATACTGAATCACGTCGTTCTCAACCGTCTTGCTCAGAATCGCTTCGATGCCGCGTGCGATCGCCTGATCTACGCGATCGCCGAGTTCCGCGCTGCGCAATTTCTGCGGCTGCGCGATTGCAATCGCGATGAGTGCTATCCATGTCTTATTCGTAATCCGGTTAGTCATGTTGGGCGGTTCGTCGGAGCGCTTCGGCCATCGTCAACCCGCAGTCGAACTGGAATCGACAATCGGCGGGTTCAGGCCGGTGTCTCAGCGGCCGCGAGGCGGCTCAATGCGTCGACGCACCGATGAACGTCATCGACGGTGTTGAACACTCCGAAGCTCAGTCGGGTGGTGCCGCCTTCAGTGTCCGTGCCGATCGTTCGGTGCGCCAGTGGGGCGCAGTGAATGCCGGGGCGTGTCAGTATTTCGAATTCGGATTCGAGGGCGGCCGCAAGTTCCGCCGCATCGAATCCCTCCACGCGCACGCTGAACACGGCAACGCGATGCCGCGGATTCATTGGACCATAAACGGTCAATCCATCCACGCCTCTGGCTGACTCGATGAACGCGGCGCACAGAGATTGATCATGCGAGTGGAGCCTGTCGATCGATGCCGTCTCGACCCAGCTTAAGGCCGCCGAGAGGCCTGCGATTCCAATGGCGTTGTGACTGCCGGATTCAAATTTGTCAGGCAGGAAATCAGGCTGGATCGGGTGTTCGCTGGCCGAACCGGTCCCCCCCTCGATCAGCGGTGAGAGCTCGTTCTCCAGACTGGAGCGCAGGTAGAGCGCCCCGGTCCCCAGCGGGCCCATCAGCCCTTTATGTCCCGGCAGCGCAAGCAAGTCGATCCCCATCGCGCGAACATCGATCGGAACGTGACCCGCCGACTGGGCCGCATCAACCAGCAAGGGAATCCCGCGTCGCCGTGTTTCAACTCCAATGGCTTCAATCGGCTGAAGCGATCCCGTCACGTTGCTTGCATGCACCACCGCGACCAGCCGCGTCTTCGTCCGGATCGCGGCGATGACGGCATCGAGATCGACGATGCCGGTCTCGGAATCGGCTTGCACATAGTCGACGGAGATGTCGCGGTCGACAGTCAGCGAATTCAGCGGCCGAAGCACGGAGTTGTGCTCCATGGTCGTGGTCACGACATGGTCTCCAGATCGCAGCAGTCCCTTGATGGCCTGATTTAGAGCGCCTGAACAATTGTGCGTGAAGATGACCTGGTTCGGCGATTCTGCATTTATCAGCCTGGCGAGTTGTCGGCGACAGCGCGTGAGCAACTCACCGGTTTCAACAGCCTCGTGATAAGCCCCGCGGCCCGCCGATGCACCGAGCTGTTCGGCATAGCTGCGCATCGCCTCCCAGACGCCGGGCGGTTTGGGAAAACTCGTCGCTGCATTGTCGGCGTAGAGCCGCTTATTCATGTCCTTTGCTCCGCGGCGATGGGAAGTTGCCACCATTGGCTTGGGTCGCTCCAAAGTGCGGGCGACTTGGCCGATCGCATCAGCGGCCGGGGGCGCGTACAATCATCACGACTCCCGGCGAATAAGCTATTGTAATCGGTCAGGCCGGTTCTCGCAGGCGTTTGAGTTGGATCCAGCCGGGGCAGGTCGTCCATTCCGCCGCGCAGCTCCGATTCAGAATGGGGCGATGGGAGAACGGAACGAGGGAATGAGATGGCGCGGAATCGTAGGAACGTCGATCCGAACGACGGCAAGGTGCGATGCCGATGGGCCGCCGTCGATCCAATACTGGCTGCCTACCATGATCGAGAGTGGGGCAAACGCATCAGAACGGACGGCGGACACCTTCAGCGAATGGCCGCCGAGATTTTTCAGTGCGGCCTGTCGTGGAAGATTGTGCTCGTGAAGATGCCCGCATTGACAGCCGGATTCCACGGCTTTGAGCTTTCACGCGTGGCACGGATGACATCGAAGGATGTCAATCGACTCTGCAACGACGCGTCGATAATCCGCAATCGGAAGAAGATTGAGGCGACAATTCACAACGCGCGGGTGATGATGGAATTGAAGGCTGCACATCGCAGCTATGTGCGTTGGCTTGACAGGCTCTCAACTGACAGCTCCGCGGACATTGCCGCGCTCTATCAATTGTTCAGGAAGACCTTCAGGTTTATGGGGCCTGAAACCACCCGATGTTATCTGATGGGTTGCGGAAAATTGCCGCCCGAACACGATCGCGAGTGCTGGCTGGCTCAGGGAAACATGTGAGTTTGGAGGAAGCCACCGCAGACTCTGCCGCGTTCGGGTGAGCGCTCCACCGGCGAATTCAGCAAATATTGCCGAATTTTCTAACGCGAAGTGCTTGCGAAGTCCGATGAAAATGCGGATACTTATGAAAATTCCGTTGCTGGAAGCGACGGTTTGGCCGCAAGGGGGCATCCAGCTTCACGTTTGGGCCCCAAAAAACACTCGTCAAAGAAAATAGACCACGAAGGAACGTGAATAACGGCCATGACCAGGACGGTCAATAGGGGGAGTGCAAGGCGATTCCGCGCAGGCGTCGCCCGCACAACATTTCAGATGATGTATCGCAACGAGAAACGGAGAATGTCATTCATGGAAGAAAAATCTCGACACGAAATCGTCTTGCGCGCCAAGATCAGCTACGGTGAGCAGCGAACGAATCTGTCACTGCGAGGGTGGGTCGATCGCGAGCTGCGAGAGATCGGCATGAACCCGCTCGACGAAGCTGAATGCCGGATGTACGAACTCAACGACCGGCCGCGCATTTTCCAGGATGTTTGAACGTCGGGCCGTTCGGACCGGGCTGCTATTGTCTCATTTCACAGACGTCGATCGGACGATGCGCCCGATCAAGGACATATCGCCGACAGCGCCGAAACGCGGTCGCTTCAGCTCTTCATCTTGCCCCAATCCGCGAGGAATTTCTCCAGGCCGATGTCGGTGAGCGGGTGCTTCAGCATCATCTCGAAGACCTTGTAGGGCATGGTGCCCACGTCCGCGCCCAGTTTCGCCGCCTGCACGACGTGTAGGGGATGGCGGAGGCTGGCCGCGAGGATCTCCGTGGCGAAGTGATAGTTGTCATAGATGGTGCGAATGTCTGCGATGAGGTCCATGCCGTCGTGGCTGATGTCATCGAGCCGGCCGAGAAACGGGGAACAGAAAGTCGCACCACACTTCGCCACCGCCAATGCCTGAAGCGGCTGAAAAATGAGCGTCAGGTTGGTCTTGATCCCTTCCTCCGCGCAGATCTTCAGGGCCTTCACGCCTTCGGCGATGGTCGGCAGCTTGACAATGATATTATCGGCGATCTTGGAAAGCTCGCGAGCTTCCTTCATCATCGCATTGCATTCGGTAGAAACCACCTCCGCTGAGACGGGCCCTGAAATGACCTCGCAAATCTGCCCCACGAGCGTTTTGAAGTCCTTGCCCTCCTTGGCGACAAGACTGGGGTTCGTGGTGACGCCGTCAACAAGGCCCATCGCGGCGCCGGCGCGGATTTCATCGAGATTGGCGGTGTCGAGAAAGAACTTCATTGTGAGCGGCCTCCGGATGATAAACACGTTATCTGCGTCAAAATCGGATTGGATCCGTTTCGCCTGATTCTATGAGCAAACGGAATTCATGAAAAGCAAGACCCGTTCTCGCGGTGGACGGGCCGCGAGCGAACGGCGCCGTCGGATCACACGGCGAACTCGGTTCCGGCGTCAGGCTGGAAGAGGTCGTGGCGTCGTCCTGAGGCAGGCGATCGCCGCTTCCGCAATATGGGGGTCGAACTGCGTGCCGCTGCCTCGGCGAAGCTCACTGATGACTCGCTCCACGCTGTAGCTCTGCTTGTAGCTGCGCGGCGACATCATGGCGTCGATGCAGTCGGCGGTCTGGATGATTCGGGCACCCAATGGAATCTCCTCACCGGCGAGGCTGTGCTCATATCCCGAGCCGTCAAACCACTCATGGTGATGCCGAACAAGTGGCACAACCGGCTTGAGGAAGGAAATGGGCTCAAGAATGCGGGCGGCCACGCCGGGGTGACGCTTGACGATATCGAACTCTTCGGAGGTCAGTTTCGCCGGCTTGGCAAGAATCTGGATCGGCACGGCGATCTTTCCGATGTCGTGCAGAACCGCCGCAATGCGTATGAGATGCCGCTCCGATTCGTTGACTCGCAACATCGTCGCCAGGCGCGTCGCGAACGCCTCGACCTGAATCGAGTGCTGTGACGTATGAGGATCGTACGCGTGCAACGCCCCCATCAATCCCAGCAGCGTTTCGACCTGTGACGACGAGCAGCGGTCAAATGGCAGCCAGTGGCGTCCGCCGTGCGGATAGGGATCGCGAAGTAAGTCCGCGGCCGGTCTGCCATCGGCCCGGCTGAGCCATGCGTTGTCAAACAGGCCGGTCGGAAACGCCTGCGCAACGTCTGGCGGCGCGGACCGAACCCTCATCGGTTCAGGATAATTCGGCGTCATTGCTTCTTCCCGCTTCCCGCGCGGGGCGGCGCTGGGGCGCGTCCCGGCTGGAATTCATCGGGTCGGAGTTGGTGCATGCTTAAGGGTGGAGTTCCCGACGCGGACCACGACCGTTTGCGACGCACGCAGAGGGCGTGCAGAATGGCGTGGAATCGTCGTGAGTGGCAAAACCGATGGTGTGGTTCACTCGACGATGCGGCGAGGGCCTCACTTTGGGACGCAGCGGAAAGCGGGCTCGGATTGTTCTGGGACTCAACAGCGGGACAAGCGCCGACGGCGTGGATGCAGTCGCCTGTGAGATATCCGGACGCGGAATCAATATGAAAGTCCGCGTCATTGGGCATGAAGCGGTCGGATATTCACCATCGCTCCGCCAAAGTCTGTTGGCTGCCATGGCTCCGGCGCAGGCGCGGACCGAGGATATCTGTCGGCTCCATGCGGCAGTCGGGCAAGCCTTTGCACATGCCGCGCGCCGGGCGATGGGTCGGTTCGGGCTGAAACGCATCGATCTGGTTGGATCTCACGGACAGACGATCTGTCATTTGCCGCCGGGCCGACCCGTCAAACCGCCTCATCGCCGAAGCGCCGGCAGGGCGCGACCGGCTTTGCTTTCGAAGTTGAAAGAATCATCTGCATCTGGACGACAGACCGGAACCCTCCAGATCGGCGATCCGACGTTGATCGCGTCAGCCACCATGGCGCCCGTCGTGTCAGATTTTCGGCACTCGGATATGGCGGTCGGCGGACAGGGCGCGCCTCTGGTTCCCTGGACCGATTTCGTGCTCTTTGGTGACCGGCAACGGAATCGAATCATTCAAAACATCGGGGGGATCGCCAATCTGACATGGCTGCCTGCGGCGTGCGGTTCGGCCGACGTTATCGCCTATGATTGCGGTCCGGGAAACATGGTGATTGATGCTCTGGTCACTCACTTCACCGGCGGGCAAAAGACCTTCGATCGTAATGGAGCGATGGCCGGGCGTGGAAAGGTCCTGCCGGCGGTGCTTGCTGACCTGCTTGGCCATCCTTTCCTGCTTCGCAGGCCGCCGAAGAGTTGCGGACGCGAGGAGTTCGGCGTCGCATTCACAGCCGCTCTTTTGAAGCGGCATGCTCGGATCAAGGCCGGTGCAGAAGACTGGATTGCGACGGCGACATGGTTCACCGCCGAGTGTATCGTTCGAGCCTATGCGGCGCAAAGGGCAACGACGCATCGGCTACGTACGGCGGCCGCTCGCACTGCCTCGAAGGGAATTGTCCGCAGCTCCGGCGCAAGGGCTACCGCCGAGAAACCGGCCATTCGAAGAACGGGAATTGCCGTCCAGTCGCGCGGGTCAAAAATCGATGAAGTGATCGTTTGTGGCGGTGGTGCCATGAATGCGACGCTGATGTCGGCAATCAGCGAATGCGCTCGGCGCTTTGGCATTGCGGATGAATTGCGGATCAGACCCATGGACGAATTCGGCATCTCCACACAGGCCAAAGAGGGTGTGTCATTCGCGATGCTCGCGGTGGCTTGTGTCGATCGGATTCCGGCGAACCTGCCACAGGTGACTGGGGCGAGGCGGCCGGTGGTGCTCGGGCAGATCTGTGATCTTCGTCATTCAAGGATGAATGACATTGATGGGAGTTCATTGTGAAGGATCGGGGACATCTTCTGACGGAGCAGCGTAACAAAGGCTCGCATTCGCTCGATTCGCTTTCGATCGGCGCGGCCTTTGATGTCATGAATTCCGAGGATCGTTCGGTGCCGCTGGCCGTCGCGAAGGCGCGTACGGACATCATCAAGGCGATTCACCTCGTCTCGATGTCATGGCAGCAGGGCGGGCGTCTGTTTTATGTCGGCGCGGGAACGAGCGGACGCCTCGGCGTGCTCGACGCGTCAGAATGCCCGCCAACATTTCGCTCGGATCCGAAAATGGTGCGCGGCATCATTGCGGGCGGCAGGAAAGCGCTCTGGCGGGCTGTCGAAGGCGCGGAGGACGATCCGAAGTCCGCCGGCGTCGAACTGCGCAAGCACAAGGTGGGTCCCCGCGATGTCGTGATGGGAATCGCAACGGGCGGCACGACGCCATATGTCCACGGAGCGCTCGCCGAGGCGAAACGCCACCGGGCTCGGACGATTTTCTTTGCCTGCGTCCCCCGTGCGCAGGTGAAGGCATCGGCCGATGTGGACATTCGTGTCGTGACCGGTCCCGAGGTTCTTACCGGATCCACCCGCCTCAAGGCAGGAACAGCCACCAAATTGACGCTGAATATGATCACGACGTTGAGCATGGTGCGATTGGGAAAGGTCTATGGAAATTTGATGGTGGACCTCAACAGCCGGGCGTGCCGAAAACTTGTCGATCGGGCTACACGGGTGGTCATGACCGCCGCTGACGTTCCACGCGACGAGGCCGGACGGTTGCTGAAGGCGGCGAATGGCAGCGCGAAAACGGCGATTCTGATGGCGCGACTCGGGGTGAAGCGAGCGGAAGCTGAGCGAAGACTGGCTCGCCACGGCGGTCATCTGCGTACTGCGTTGGAAGCGTAAGGCCAGTCAGAGATGCCGACGCCCGGATAAAACGGCGGTGTCCCTTGCGTCCCGATTGATCGTCCGGACAATTAGGGCATGAGCGACGAGAAGCCGCTGGCCTGTGATTTGCGGATTCGGGTTCGGTACGCCGAGACCGACCCGATGGGCTATTTACATCATTCCAAATACTTCGAGTACTTCGAGATGGGCCGAACGGAACTGCTGCGCCTCGCCGGTTTCCGTTACCGCGATCTGGAAGCGCGCGGGGTTCTGTTTGCGGTGGCCAAGGTGGAATGCCGGTTTCGTGCCCCCGCGCATTACGACGATGATCTGGTGCTGACGACCCGCATCGAACGAATGACGCGCGCTCGCATCGATCATTCTTACGCGCTGAAGCGCGACGGCCTGCTGCTGTGTGAGGCAGCATCGACCCTGGCCTGCATCGATCGAACGGGATCACTGATTCCGATTCCCGATGAAATCTACATCGAGGCGGAGCGGCGCGGTTAGAGTTTCGGATTCTTTTGTCCAGTGCTGATCGTATTTGTCATTTTGGGAACGCTGACGCTGGCTGGATCGCTTGTGGGCCTGCTCAATGCTCCTTCGCGCGCCATGCGGTTTGTGCCGTTTCATGTTGTTTCGCTGGGACTCGTTGGCGCGGCATGGTGGTTCACTCACCAAAACAGCACCGGCCGCGTCTGCCTGTTTGTCGGCGCTGCCGTCGAAGCGATCGCCTGGATGGCTCAGAAAATGGGCAATGGCCGCACCAAGGTTGGGCGAGATTCCGAAAAGCCGCCGGTAAAGGGACGGTTCGCGGGTGACGGTCCTGGGAATCAGCCTGGGCGTCCATCGGCCGCGCTAAGACCCGCCCGCGAACAGCCGGACGAAAGCGCGTTTCTCGAGGCGAGTTGGACGCCCGAAGCGGGGGAGATCGCGGCTGTGCGCGCCAGAGCACGAGCGGGCGGCGTGCCATCGACGGAAGGGCATGACGCGCTGGGCGTCGGCAAGGTGTTCATCCAGCAGAACGACCAACCGGACATGCCGACGGATTCCGTTGATTCAGCCGGCCCGGACGGCTCGACCGATCCCGCGAATGGATCTTTGGCAGCCGGGACGATTTTCACAGAAGGCGTGGAGCCGGATCAAACTCCGATGCGTCCGCTTTCGCTGCGGACGGAAGTGCTCTTTAGCGACGAATGCCGCATTCCGCCGAGCGTGTTCGTCGCGTCGCTCCGGCGTAGCGGCCGGCGAGATGCCTCGGCCGACGAAGAAGCGGGGGACGAGCCGATGCGTATTCGCGTCGGCGATGCGGTCATGGAGTATCAGATCGAGAAAGGGTCGCGCGAGTCATCGGCGATCGAGGAGACGCTTGTTCATTTCGAGCACCCGGCGGAATTCTCCGATCGCGTGCGAAATCATGCCGCGCGCGTTGTGTTGACGTCGCGCTACGACTACGGCACGCCGCGTGACACCATTGTTCGGCTGCACCATTTCGCGCATGCAGCGCTCACCGAGTTTGCACCGGTCATGGCGGCATTCTGGCCCGATGCAAGGATGTTGACACCAGTCGAACAGCTTGCGGGTCTGCTGGAGTATTCGCGATCACCGGTCCATGCGATGTGGCGAACCTGCGCCCACATTCGCGGGTTCGCCCTGGCCGGCGAAAACGAGGGAATGCTGCTCTTTGATTCCGTCGGACTCCATGCCTTCGGCCTGCCCGATGTGCAGGTCATCGCACCCAGCGCGAATGAAGCGGCGGCCCGATCCACCGTCGATCTGATCGCCGAGCGGATTTTCCAGTCCGGCTGCGATTTACCGCACGGAACCGAATACACCGCGTCCGACGGACTCGTCTGGCGAGTGAATTACACGCGCAGTGCATTCGTACCCGACCGCGAAGTCGTTCAGATGGCGCTCAAAGCGGGTTGATGGACGGGCGTCTTATTTCCGCAATGAGGCCGTACGGCGGGTCAGATTGCGGATTTCAGCCGCCGAGGATCGGAAGACTGATTCGGCTGCCGAATCGAGCGTTCGGCAAGTCGGTGATTGCACCGCGATGCTTGCCCTCGGGCCATTCTCCCTCTTCCGGCAGCAGAAACTCCAGCATGATCCGGTTTGCGACGAAGAGGCCCTGTCGCGTGAGTCGGATCGACTTCGCGTCCGCAATGAGAAGCCCCATCGCGGCGAATTGCTTGATTGGCTCGGCGAACAGGACAAGGGGATCCATGCCCGATCGTCGTCGGAACGCGGCGATGTCAATTCCACGCGTCAAACGCAGCATCTGGACCGCGGTTTCGCAGGCGCGTGCACGGGGCGAGAGCGATTCGGATTCGATCACGATCGCCTCGTCATCAGCTGATCCCGCGCGGAATGCGCCGGCCCAGTCGCAATATCGCCGCACGTCCGCAGCGTTCTTCCGCCGGCGACCATCCAGATAGCTGACCGCGGATGGACCGACGCCGAGGTACTCGCGATTTTCCCAGTAGATGACGTTTGAACGGCACTCACGCCCGGGCTTGGCAAAATTGCTGATTTCGTACTGCGCAAAGCCCGACGCTGAAAGTTCGTCGATCGTCAGGGCGAACATGTCGGCTTCGAGACTTTCATCGGCCGGTCGGAGTCGGCCTGCGCGAAGCTGTCGCGTCAGTGCCGTGCCCTCTTCATACATGAGGTCGTAACATGACAGATGCTCGGCATCGAGATCGATTGCCCGTCGCAGCGTGTCGCGCCATCGGCCCACCGATTGTCCCGGTATGCCGTAGATCAGGTCCAGGTTGATGTTTGCAAAGCCCGATTCGCGCGCCGCTCGCACTGATTCGCCGATCTGCGTGGGATCATGCAGCCGTTCAAGCACTCTCAGATCGTCCGGATGAAAAGACTGTGCGCCGAATGAGATCCGATTCACACCGCGTGCTAGCAGCGTGTCGAGCTTCAGTTCAGTCACACTGGATGGATTGGCCTCGACGGTCCATTCCTCCGGTTGACCCGCACGCGCGCGGATCGCGGAGAGCAGTTCGCCGAGCGCATCCCCCGGCAGCTCGGTTGGCGTTCCGCCACCGACGAAAATCGACTCCACGGGGCGTACGGGGTCCCGCGCGGCCATTTCGGTTTTGATTGCCCCGACCAGATCGCTGATGAGGTGCTCGATCGTCGGGATGGAATAGAAATCGCAGTAGCCGCATTTTGTTCGGCAGAAAGGCAGGTGGATGTACCAGCCAATGGATTCCTTTTCCGGGTGTGCAGATTCTTGAATTACGTCCGACATTGTTGTTATCCTATCGCGGTTCGTGTATTTGATGCACCTTGGCGGCCCTTTGCCTTGAACCGCCGCCCGCGTCCCGTTAGATTGGAAGTTCTGGGGGAAAGGGAGCTTCTTCCCGTGTCGATTCGACCTGCGCAGCGAGAACGTGTTATGACGGTTGCCCTGGTGACGTTTGGTAAATCGGGCGAACGCAAGGATTTCACCCTGGAAAAAAAGGCAACAGTTATCGGCCGAAAACCGGATGCCGACTTGCGCATCCCGTTGAGCGATGTCTCCCGCGCACACTGCGAACTCACCCTGAACGGCAAGGCGGCAACCATTCGTGATCTGGGAAGTAGCAACGGCACCTTCGTGAATGGCGAGCGCGTGGACGACGATGTCACGCTCGCGCCCGGCGATCGGATTCGAGTCGGTTCCATCACATTTGTGGTTCAGATCGACGGCGAACCGGCAAAGATCGGAATCGATGCCGTCCGTCCCACGGCGGCCCAAACCAGGCCGCAGGCCGCCACCGGAAAGAAGGCCACATCGGACGCGGCGACGGAAGTGGGTGCATCGCCGGCGGATGCCGCGCTCGAAGATCTGGAGGATCTCGACCTCGATGATTTGGATATCGACGATCTAAGCGATATCGATCTGTCAGAGGAGGGCAGCGGGGCGCTCGATGAACTCGAGGAACTCGACGAGGACGATCTGATCGTCGATGATGACGAAGACGAGAAGTGATGCGCCGTACATGCCAAGCCGGCGACACCCGCCAGGACCTGACTGTCTCAAGCCCTGAATCCCTGATTTCGAAATCTGTGTTGCGGACGCGTCATCGCTCGCCGAGGTCGATACGCTGGCGCGCATCGGCGGAACGGATCTGAATCGCGCGATTCGGGCGCGGGGCATGGCCCGCCGCAGCCTCTCGGATCACGGTGGCGTCCGGCAATTTGGCTCGCTTCATCTGGAAGATCTGCCGCCGCTGTGCCCGGGCATAGGCCAGCGCCGCGTTGCCGTTCGGGTCTTCATGAAGCAGTACGGATGACTTTCCCAGTGTAAGCACATCAATAATCCGATGAATCGACTCGTGGTGATAATCGTGGATGACGGCTTGATCGAGCGAAAATCGGCTCAGTCTCGCCCAGAAATCAACCGAACGTCGCCATGCCTGCTCACTGGCCAGCATGTTCATTTGCTTGAAGATGAGACGATTGGTCCCGAAAGACAGCATCGTCGCCGTCAGATGCGCCCGCAATAACCGCTCTGGCTCTGGGTAACTGGACCTCAGCAGAAGTCTCAATCCATCCCACTGCGGCCGCGTAACAAGCGAGTCCGCTCGTACTTCCCAGTAGAAATGACCGAAGCCGATCGTGCTTCGCGCAACCGCAAGCTGACGCGGAAGAAATTTGTTGTGCGCGACCGTGTCGGCCGCTAGATGGGCAAGATATCCCCACGCGAACGCACGGCCCTCGTCCGATTCCGCTGATTCGAGCAGGCCGAAGCCTGTCGCCCATCGGTGACACACCTGTTTGACCTTGCTCAATTTTTTTGCGAGCACCGTATCGGTCGCCACGTTCCCGTATGTAAACGCGCGCCGATGGGCCGCGAGCAGTGCGGCCACCCCCGCGGGCAACAGTTCAAGATTCGCCAGCAGGTCCGCCGCCAGCTTGACGTGTGTGCCCGGGCCCCAGGCGATGGCGGTGGACGTGTTCCAAAACAGAACAAGCAAGGCAATCGAAAATATGAAGGTCAGTGTGCGCCGTCTCACGAAGGGTCCTCTTCAGGATCGGGCCGGTTGGTCTGGGCGACATCAGGGGGTTTCATCAGTCACCTACGGCATTTTATCGAGCTGCCGAGCGGGTTTCCAACACATCATGCCAGACGTGCGACGGGCTTTGCAATTCTCTGCGCCCGGCGATACGTTGGCCGCATGCAAGCGATTCAGAAGCCGGTGTTTTTCCTCGATACAGACTACGCGTCGGTCCCCCGCAGAGTTGGTGCATTCCTGATTGATCTGTTTGTGGTGTTTCTCCTGCTGATGATCGTGCTGTCGCTCGTCCAGATCATGATCGTTCCGAGAGCCGTTCTTGAAATGCCGGCGGCCACTCACGAGGAGCAGGCTGCGAAGCAGGCGCGGATTACTTCCTATATGAAGCAGTTTCGCCTGCAAACCACCATCGCGGCTGCCGTCCCGTTCCTCGCTTATCACATCCTGTTAAGACGCAGCGACGGCGGAACAGTCGGCTATCGGCTGTTGGGCTTGCGGTTGGTCAATGAATTCGGGGTCACACCGGACCTGCGACCGATCGGACGACGTTTTCTCCTTGCTGTACCTGCGTGTTCGCTGTTCGGGGCGGCCTACCTGACGTGCCTGACAGATCAGCGGCGGCAGGCGTTTCACGATCGCTGGGCCGGAACCTGGGTCATCCGGAAGGATGCGTCTCCCGCCGGCCCCGCGGAGCTGGAGTACTATCAAAAAATGCTCGGACCGCTCGCCCTTCAATATCGATCAGTCTCTCCGGCTGGTCCGACAGCGGAGGTCGACGCGGACCGTGGGGCGAGCGATGCCGGCGCACCTCCCGATAACCCGCTTTAATTCAGGGCATTTCATTCGAGATCCGATAAGCGGCGCGGCGACGGTTTGCATTTCCCAGATTCCAATTACTTCGCCTAATCGTCTGCATATAGTCAGGTGAATGCGCTCGACCCGCCAACCGCGCGGGCACGGGACGTTCCCGATTTTGCGAGACTCATGAAAATCGCCGTTGGTTCGCGCCGGTCATTGCGGCGCTCGTGTGTTCGCATTGTGGCAGGTGAGGGAAGCCATGTTGAAATCATCCGCACTCAACATCGCGTTGTCGTGTGCAGCGCTGTCCTGCGTCATCCGGATGGTTGGCGCCGCGCCGCAATCCGGTGAGGCGCAGACGATTGCCTGTCCCGAGAGTACCGACCAGGTTGTCGTCGTGACGCCCGGTCGACCGTCTGTGTTTCATCTGAACGTGAAGAACCTCGGAGTAGGGCAGGTCACCGTCTTCACCTATCCGCTCGGTGGCACGTTGCAGCCCACCGGCGGCTCGCCGCTCGAATTCGTTTTCACCCCGCAGTACGGATTCAACGGCACAACGGAGTTTACTTACCGCATCTTGCCGCCCTTTGATTGCGAGCGGACCGTGCATCTTGGTCGGGTGACTCTGGTGGGGGGATATGCCGACAGCACAGTCGTCGGATTGGTTCCCACGCTGCCACCGACGATCTGCGGGCTTGGAAGCTTGGTCCCGCTCGCCGTCGTTTCCGCTGCGTTTCTCGGTGCCGGCCTGCATCGTCGGCTGCGCAGGCGCTGAGGCCGCAGCGCCTGCGAAACCCCTCCAACGTTTCAGTCTCGCCCGCAAATCGTCGCCAGGCAGTCTCCGGGAAGATCCTCGCATTCATCATTCCACACGACTGAAAAGCACAGGCGCCCTGACGCGAATTGATGGCTGCTGCTCGATACTTGACATGATTTCGAGTCTGCGTAGTATGATCATTCCGACACTTGGCCCCTAGTGTAACGGTAGCACGACAGACTCTGGATCTGTTTGTCAAGGTTCGAATCCTTGGGGGCCAGTTCCGCTCACTTCCGTCTGCCCACACGGCTTCGGAGTTTCTTTGATTGCGTTTGTCAAGCGAAAGTTGCTGCCGCTCGCCGGCAGGCTGTGTTCGCTGTCATGCGCAGCGGGTGGTTCAGATCCCATGCGCGCATGTGGAGCGCGTTGTCCGGCGCCGCTTCGGCGCGAATGCCAACGGCCGGAGCGCTGGGAAGGATGCCGCCTACTTTCTGATTCGCGAGCGTATCAGGTTCAGCAGCGCTTTTCGATTGATCGGCTTGGTGGCATATTCGTCGCAGCCCGCGGCAAGGCACTTCTCGCGGTCGCCGGACATCGCATGCGCCGTCAGCGCGATGATCGGATTAACAAAGCCGATCTTGCGCAAGTTGATGGCGGCCTCGTAGCCATCCATCTCGGGCATCTGCATGTCAAGCAGAATGAGGTCGAATTTCCGCTCCGCGGCGGAGCGACCGGATGCCTTCAGTGTCGCCATAACGGCGTCAATCGCCATTCGGCCGTTTTCGACGACCTGAACCGTCGCGCCCGACCTGGTCAGAATGTGCTCAATCAATCGTTGGTTGTCCATGCCGTCCTCTGCCAGGAGGATATGGCAGTCCAGCGGCTCGGAATCCGCATCGGGCCGGGTGGGCACATTCTCGGCCGATAAATTCGTTCGATGCCAGTCGTGTGCCATCCTGACGCCATCAAGCCGCCCGGCGGAGACAACAACGCAGAATCGGCTGCCTTCTTCCGGTTTGCTATCGACAGTGATCGTGCCGCCAAGCATTTGCGCGAAACGGTGGCTGACCATAAGTCCCAGTCCCGTACCGCCGAACTTCCGCGTGGTCGAGGGGTCGGCCTGCGAAAACGGCATGAATATCCGCTCAATCTCAAGAGGCGACATGCCGATTCCCGTGTCCGCAACCATGAACTGCATCTTGGGTCCTTCGTCGTTTTCCAGGAGTCTGCATTCGATTCGGATCGAACCCTTCTGCGTGAACTTAATGGCATTGCCGACCAGGTTGACCAGGATCTGCCTCAGGCGCGTTGGATCGCTTTCAATGGTCTCAGGCACGGCGCCGGCGCATTCGACTTCGAGTGCGAGACCCTTGGCATCCGCACGGACTTTCATCAGCGAGATAACATCTTGGACGATCTCGATCGGGGAGCATCGAATATGCTCGACTTTCATCTTGCCCGCTTCGATCTTGGAGATATCCAGGATGTCGTTGATGATCTGCAGGAGGTGCTCGCCGTTGCGTCGAATCGTCTCTATGGCCGAATTTCTTTCCGCTTCGTTGAGTTCGCCGTCCTGCAGCCGCTCAGCAAATCCGAGAATCGCGGTCATCGGCGTTCGGATCTCGTGGCTCATATTGGCGAGAAATGCGCTCTTGGCCGCGGTCGCCTCTTCAGCTCTTGAATTCGCCTCCTGAAGGATGCGATTGGTTTCCGCGACGACGGCCGTCCGTTCGGTGAGTTCCTGTTCAAACTGCTTTCGTTCGGAAATGTCGCGCACGATTCCCGTGAACATGATGCGATCATCGACACGCAGTTCGCTGATTGCAAGTTCCATCGGAAATGTTGTCCCGTTCCGCCGGCGTCCGTACACTTCCCGTCCCAGACCGATGATCTTTTTGACCCCGGTGCGAAGATATCGCCGGATATAGCAGTCGTGTTCCTCCCGATATGGCGAAGGCATCAGCATGCTCACGTTGTGGCCGATCAGATCTGCCGCGTCGTACCCGAAGAGTCGTTCGGCCGCTCGATTCGCCGATTCGATCAGGCCGCTGGCGTCAATGGTGATGATCGCATCAACGGCTGCCTCGACGATCGCACGCGTCTTGGCTTCGCTTCCGCGCAGTGCTGCCTCGTGTTGTTTTCGCTCGGTAATGTTACGGTCCGTGACGACAATGGTGTCTGGTTGGCCTCCTCGGCCTTTCAGCAATGTCAGCGTGCATTGAATGTCGAGCACGTGGCCGTTCGCCGCGACGCGGTTTGTCTCGAACGGAGGAATCCGCTCTCCACGCTTCAAACGCTCGATCGCCTCCGAGATTTCCGAACTGCGGTCATGCGGCAGGAGCTCGCGGATATTCATCTTCAGCGCGACTGACTCGGTATATCCATAGAGCCGTTCGGCCCCGGAGTTCCAGGCTGTGATGTTTCCACTCAGATCGAGCAACTTGATGGCGTCATTCGAGTCGTCCAGTAGGGCGGATAGTCGCCGGAGCTTCTCTTCCGCGGCGCGGCGCTCCGTAATATCACGAACGATACCTGTAAACATCCGACGGCCATTCAAGTGCATCTCGCTGACAGCAAGCTCCATCGGAAAAGTGCTGCCATCGCGCCGAAGGCCGAGCACTTCGCGCCCGATGCCGATGATGCGTCGCTCACCCGTCGTCAGGTAACGCTGCAGATACGAATCGTGTTTGCTCCGGTAGGGCTCGGGCATCAGCTCCGTGATGTTGCGTCCGATCAATTCGTCACCGGTGAATCCGAACATGCGTTCGGCTGCGGGGTTCATGGTCTCGACCACACCCTCGGAGTCGATCGTGATGATGCCGTCGACGGCAGTCTCAACAATCGCGCGGAGGCGTTCGGTGTTCTCGTGCACCTGCATCCCACGACCGGCAGGTTGAATGGCTCCGCCGACGCTGTCCGTCGGTTTGAACTGTGTATGTGAGCGCGAGCCGCGCCGTGACTGCACCAAATCATCTGATTGGCTCGAAGAGGGCGCAACGGCGGATGGTGCTGTTGGCTTCATACCTTGTCGATCCAGCGCAAGGATCAGGCGAATAATCCTCAGCGGAAACCATTGGGCTGAAAGGATCTTCGGTCAGCGCCGACGACATCGTGAGCATCCACTGCGCCGCGCGAACGATTTGCAGAAGCGTGAAAAATGCTTGAAATCCAGACTGCTGCGGTGTTGGTTTGACCTGGAAACGCGCGACCGCGATGCACGCAGGCGTGCCGGCCATGCTTGCATCTGCCCCGGCAGGACCGGCCGCAAGGGTTTCGGGATGTCGTTTCTTTGCTCTGCCGGGTCGATGCGCAATCTCTGCGCGTCACTTCCCGGATTGACCGAATGGTGGGTTCCCTTCAAACAGGCGAACGGCACGCGGTCGATAAAGCTGTGTCAGTCTGGGGCGCTTCAATGCGTCGGCCAATCCGACCGGTGATCCGTTTGCTGCCGGCGCGACGGCGATCCAGGCTGCCGTTAGAGGGTGTGTTATGGCCGCTTTCCGGGATTTCTCCGAGTCATTGCTTCGTAGCCACGCCTTGGGTCCGTCGGTCAATCTGCGTTCGGATGGTCTTTCGCCGACGCCCGCGTTTTCCATCGTAATCCCCGCGCTAAACGAGCAGGCGGTCCTGCCGATACTGATCCAGCAGATCGAAACCGCCCTGCGCGGCCACTTCTACGAAGTCGTAATTGTTGATGACGGAAGCACCGACAACACGTGGCGCGAGATTCAGGCGGCCGTGAAAAGACACTCCGCGTGGCAGGGCATCCGTCTGACGCGACGATTCGGTCATCAGGCGGCCCTGATCGCCGGCCTGAAGGTCGCACGCGGTCGCGCTGTCATCACGATGGATGCGGACGGACAACATCCACCCCGGCTCATTCCCGCAATGCTTGAGAAATGGCGCGACGGCGCACGGGTTGTCGAAATGGTGCGGTCAGACAAAGACGGGGCCTCATTTTTCAAGCGCACGACATCGCGTCTGTTCGGTCGAATCTTCTCGGCACTGTCTGATGTGCCGATGCCGCAGGCTTCCTCGGATTTTCGCCTGCTCGACCGCGGCGTCGTGGACATCATCACGCGCGATGGATCGCACGTTCCCTTTCTGCGCGGATTGGTGGCTTGGCTCGGTTGCGATTCGATCAGGATTTCTTATGAAACGAATCCGCGAATCAGCGGCGAATCGAAGTACTCGCTGATTCGAATGATCTCGCTGGCAATTCACGGGTTGATGAGCTTCTCAATCGCGCCGCTGCGGCTGGCCACGTTCGTTGGAATGGGATTCGCGGGTTTGTCGTTCGTATATCTCTGCTACATTGCCTACATCGGAATTTTCAGTCCGCGGGCCGTGTCCGGTTGGGCGTCCATCGCCGGATTGATTGCGCTGCTAAGCGGCGTTCAACTCGTCTGCATCGGTCTGCTGGGTGAGTATCTTGGGCGGTTGTTCACTGCGAATCTGGGCCGCCCGTCCTTTGTAATTGCCGAATCGTGCGGAGCGGCAGGCCGCGCGTGCGCAGGCGTTGCATCGATCGATACGACTGCGCCGCATGGAAATGAAACGGAGTTCGGTTCCATCAGGCCGGCGCCGGTTCTTCGACGGCACGATGCGGTGAATCTCATCACCGCTCGGATTGGCGCGGCTGAGACCGATTTGCAGAACCCTGATCAATCGCTGACAAACATCGAGTCGCGCATTCGCACGATGCGACTGGAAGAGGCCAGCTACGCCACCCAAACGACATGAGCAGTGCCGCAACGACAAAACAGAAATCGCGGTTCTACGACACGATCGCGGACTCGTTTGACGACCTCATGAACGAGTACGACGTCGCCCGTCGACTGGAAGTGGTGTTCGAGGAGTTACTGGGCGGGATTGATCTGACCGGTCTTCGCCTCCTTGACGCGGGTTGCGGGACGGGCCGATTCAGCGAGTGGGCAGACCGCCGCGGCGCACGCGTTACCAGTCTCGACATCGGGCCGATGCTTCTACGGCGTACGCGGCAGCGATGTACGACGTCGTCCGCCTGCGGAGATGTCACACGCCTGCCATTCGCTTCGGGCGCCTTTGATGTCGTCATCTCGTCGGAGTGCATTGAGCACACCCCGGATCCCCGAGCCGCCGTCGGCCAAATAATCCGCGTCTGTCGTCCGGGCGGTCTGGCCGTGATTACCAGCCCGAATTGGACATGGCGCTGGTCGTGTACGATTGCCGGCCTGCTGGGTCTCCGACCCTACCAGGGATTAGAGAACTGGCCGGGCTGGTTCGAACTTCGACGATGGGTCCGCGAATTCGGCGGCGCCTGCGAGATATCAACAGGCATACATCTATTTCCTTTCGTGATCGGCGGCACACAACCGCTCCTCCGTCGCCTCGATCGTCTAGGACGAACCCTCGGTCCGCTCTATGTGAATCAGGCCGTGCTGATACGAAAACCCGAGTAATTCCCGTCCAAAATTCAATAGTAGCCGTTTTGGCGCGCAGTCCGTCTTCTGGTGAGACGAGGCGAACTGATCGCCCGGCTCGATCCGCACGTCGGATCAGGCCGCGGCGGGCGGCGAGTCCAGGGGCTGGTGATTCGATCCATGAGTGGGTCGATTCTGCGATTGGTGTTGGGGCGAAGTATCAGGAACGATCGATCGAGCCTTCGGCGGCTGTTGCAAGCCGGCCGGGCCGGCACGATCGGCGACTCCGCGAGAACAGGAGCCGTTCATGGGCGGCTTCGCGTCGGTGCGGTACCCGTCGAAATTCCTGTTGCAATCCCCGTCGTGAACCGCTCATTCACGATATTTCCGCGACACCCTATCCCATGAGGCGAGCGTCTCCCGGCGCACGGTGCGTCAGGAACGCTCGTCCTTTTTTACGGTTCCCGCCAGTCAAGTCCCGAGAATTCCCAACCTCAATCGGACGTGGGTTTCACGAAGCGATAGTGCGAGACCCACCATTCCGTGCCGCCTCGATAGCCGAACAGCTCGGCACAGGCCATGTAGAAAATCCGCCAGCGCATCAGCCATCGGCGGGCATGCTCTCTGCCGTACACTCCCTCCAGGAGGCGAAACGCTTCAGCTTCGCCCGCGTCCAGATTTTGGAGCCAGGCTTCGGCGGTGCGGGCATAGTGAGTGCCGTCCTGCCGCCACCGCCGCTCCAGTTTCAGGTCCCGCTGAAAGTGCAGCAGCATGTCGTCCGAGGGCATGATTCCGCCGGTAAAGAAATGGCGCGACATCCAATCGGACGGACCGCGATCTTCAAAGAGGTATGCCGTTCGGCCGTGGGCGAAGATATGGACGAACAGTTTCCCCCCCGGCCTGAGCCAATCGGAGATGCGCGACATCAAGCGTTCGTGGTTTCGCATATGCTCGAACATCTCGACGGAGACGACGCGATCAAACTGCCCCTGCGGCTGAAAGACGTTCATGTCTGCCGTGATGACCAGAAGATTCGTGATGCCGCGACGCTCGCACTGCGATTGAATGAAAGATCGCTGCGGTGCGGAATTCGAAACAGCCACCAGTTCGGAATTCGGGTATCGCGCGGCCATCCAGAGCGAAAGCGAACCCCAGCCACAGCCCAGTTCCAGAATCCGCTGGCCGTCGTGAAGGTCGGCGTGGTCGCAGGTGACTCGGAGTGATGCCTCCTCGGCCTCATCGAGTGTGCTGATTCCTCGAGGCCAATAGCAACCGCTGTACTTGCGATGCCTGCCAAGGCATATCCCGAAGAATTCCGGAGGAAGCTCGTAGTGCTGCTCGTTCGCGGCGCGGGTCTCGATCGCGATCGGTCCCGTGCGCAGGGAGTCCAGCAGTTCCGAGAGCCGGTCCTGCATGGCGTCCGGTCCGCCATCCGCTCGCTCTCTCAGGCCCTCCGAGAGCAGCCTGCGAATGCCGGCGCGAATAAGCGATTCCGGAATCCAGCCTCGTTCCGCCAGATCGAGCAGTCGCGACATCAGGTCGCCGGCTGCCCGCTCTCGGGCCGCGGGTCGCACGGAAGCGATCGACGGGTCACGCTCGGCTTCGCGCGTCGAGCGCATCGAGACGCGGGATTGGGTCGAGATCGGGGCGTCTGCGTTCATGGAGATGTCTCCTTCGGAATCCACGGGAAGAAAACGCTGGTCGTCCTTTGATACTCACGGTAGTCGTTTCCTCGCGATGCCAGCGCGCGAGCTTCAGTCGGTGGAATTCCGGTGATCTTGAACAGGAAAAACAGCATCAGGATCGGACCCGCCAGAGTCAGCCAGCCGAAGGATGCGGTTGCGCCGACGGCGATATAGGCGAACCAGTGGATCCACTCGAAAAAATAGTTCGGATGCCGCGAGTATCGCCAGAGCCCTTCACGACAGGTGCGATTGCGATTTTCCGGCCGAGCGCGAAACGCGCTCAGTTGCAGATCGGCGACGGACTCTCCGACGATCGCAATGACTGCGATCAGCGCTCCGAGAAAGTCCAATGCCGTCAGGTGTGCCGGCGCGGCGCGCATCGCAATGAGCGGAGGCACTGAAAAGAGAATCACCAGCACCGCCTGAAACTGATAGAACCAGAAGAACCAGGATGCCGCACGCACGCCTTTTTCCTCGCGAATCGCTTGATAGCGACCATCCTCCGGCTCTCGGCGGATGCGTCGCCAAAGATGGATACTGAGCCGCATGGACCAGATTCCGGTCATGGCAGCCACCAGCGCGCGTCGTCCGGCGAATCCAGGCGAGAATGCAGCGTAAAACAGCGTCACCAGCCCGATGCCTGCCGACCATGCAAGATCGACCGGCCCGGCGTTCTGCGTTCGCTGCTGCAAGGCCCAGAGCATGAGCATGATGAGGCTCATGATCGCGGCCGCAAAGATTAATAGCCGTATCGCGTCCATTTCAGGCTCGAGCCTCCGCCGTCGATGCGATAACGCAGGCGTTTCCCACGGCCCCGCGTCGCTTTACGCAGGCCGATGCGAGGCGAAGCATGATCGGCAGCAGGACTGCATAGCCTCCGCCGATGAGACAAAGCGCCGGCACGCGCGAGCCATGAATCAAAATCGCGCCAATCGACTCGGCCGCTGAATAGGCGATCGGGCCGCTGACTCCGCCGATCACGGCGGCCAGAAGAAACCTGCGTTGAAGTCGAGCAAGGCCGCCGTTGAGCGTCGTGGCAAATCCGATCCAGATTGAAAGCATCCACAGCGGGCAGGGCCACGAACGCGGCATCTCTGCCGCGAAGCTCAAGATACCCAGGCGTGCCCAGAGACAATCCACTACAAACCCGATCAATGCGCAGCTCAGCACGAGTCGCGCTTCGACCGCCCTATGTGTCCTCATCAGAAGGTGTATGACCAGAGTGATCGTCGCGAACAAGGGGCCAGGCCATGCGTGCCCCTGCGCCGCCCCAAAGATTGCGGCAAACCACGTCGCCTGAAACAACAGGATATTTATGATCATTCGTTGCATGGTCGCCTTGATCGCCGTGTGGAACGCTCGCGGTTCATGGCCGCCAGGCGTCCTGCTCGAGCGCCGGCAGCAGCGCGGGCGTCGTATTACGCGGTTTCTTAAGAAGCATCTGCACCACATCGAGCCGGCGCTCCGCGAAACCGCCTTCGCAGTAACAAAGGTAAAACTCCCACAGACGCAGAAACTCTTCAGACAGTCCCAGCCGCCGGGCCTCGTCCGAGTGGGCGTTTAACCGGTCTCTCCAGCACCGCAGCGTGCGTGCGTAGTGGGTTCCGAATTGTTCGAGGTGGCTCATCGTCAGATCGCTGGACGTGGCGATTGAGCGCGCCAAGGCGCCGATCGACGGAATGCAACTGCCGGGAAAGATATGGCGTTTGATGAAGTCAACGTCGCGCTTTGCTGCTTCGTAGTGGCGGTCTCCGATCACGATCGCTTGAATGCACGCTTCGCCCTGCGGCGCGAGCAGTGACGCACACTTGCCGAAGAAGGTGTCAAATTGCTGCCAGCCGATGGCTTCAATCATCTCGATCGATACAAGCTTGTCGAAAACGCCCTCGAGATCGCGATAGTCTTTGCTGAGTACTGTCACCCGATCGGTCAATCCGGCGGCTGTCACGCGCTCGCATGCCGACTGATACTGCGCCCTGGAGATCGTGCTGGTCGTCACGTGGCAGCCGTACTCTCTTGCCGCATGGATTGCGAATCCGCCCCAACCGGTGCCGATCTCGATGACCCGGTCGGCCGGTGAGAGCCGGAGCTTTCGGCAGATCCGATCAAACTTCGCGACCGAGGCTTCGGAGAGCGTACTCTCTGGTCGCTCGAATACGCCCGAGGAGTACGCCATCGTTTCGTCGAGCCACAGCCGGTAGAAATCGTTGCCGATATCGTAGTGCGCCGCGATGTTGCGACGGCTGCCCGCACGCGTGTTTCGCGACAGCCAATGACGAAGCCGGTTGATCGGCGACATGATCCGGCCCCAGCCTGAGTCCAGCGCCATCATGGCAGCTTCGTTGTCGATGATGACCCGAATGAGTTCGATTAGATCGCTCGCCGACCACCATCCGCGCCCGTAGGATTCGCCCGCGCCGACCGTTCCGCCAAATGCGATCGCACGCCACGCACGCGAGTCTCGAATTCGCAGCGTCACATCGAGTTGGCAGTCGCCGGTCGTCGAGCCGAAGCTCTCGATTTCGCCATCGGTGGCCACCGTAAGACGACCGCGCTGAATTCGGGAGAATGCGGTGGTCACGATCGTTCGCGCGAGACGATCCAGAAACGCCGGGCCTTGCGTCTCCCGCTTGATCTCTCCAATTGTCGCTTGGCTTCTTGTCAGCATGATGTCGAACCCAGAATCGCCCCAGTGGATTTTATGCGCGCGGATTCGCTCCGAGCGGTCGCGCAATCAGGACGACCCTCGCTCAGTAATGTCGAAGTCGCGTCACCAGGCGAAACGGTGTTCCTCCCGGGGTGAGGGTGGAACGGACATCGCCTCAGCCAGAGGCGAAACGCCTGCCAGTAGATCCCCGCCACGACCTTAAACGTCATCAGCGGATGCCTCGCCAGAACCGAGGCGAGCGATGCAGTCGAGATTTCGCGTCGATCCATCGCCAGGTTCGCGTCGAAAATGCGATGCCCATTTTCGCGGTTTAACATTCGAATGTTCAGGGTCCGGCCCGCAACGCGAAATTGCCAGTCGTAGTCCAACTGCATCCCCATGAAAGGCGAAATGTGAAATTCCTTGCCGAAACGAAATCGCAGAATGCCGGGCTTGTCCGCCGCCGCTCGGGCGTCCAGAACATAGCAATGCTGCTCGCCCCAGGGCGTATTGTTGATCTCGGCGATGATCGCCTCCAATTGCTCACCCGCCGGGTCAAAGCAAAAATAGAAACTCACCGGATTGATGCGATATCGAAAATACTCCAGGTGAGTAAGCAGTCGAATCGGACCGCTCGGCCGAAAGCCCAGACGCTCGTTCACGAGCACCCGGGCCGCTTCGTCCAACGGCGTCTCCGCACCGCCCGCCACGCCCTTCAGGTGATCGGACCGCCGGAATCGGGCCAATGCCCGGCCCTCGATCGACCACAGCCAGCGACGGCGAAACAAGGTCGGAAGTTCCGACAGGTCGAGGTACATCATGAATAGTTTGTAGTGAAATGTGTGCCGCACCGGCGCGTGCCGCTGATGATGAACACGACCTTCATAGATGCAACTGGCCAACACCGCTCTTCCCCGTGCCCGACATTCGTCTAGGAATAGGCCTGCATCATCGCTGCGGAACCGGCCGCACGCTCTCACCGCGCTTCTCACGCTGCGACCCATGTGGCGTGCTGCCCCTTCAATGAATCAAGGCTTTTGCCAAACCAACTTGCAACTGTCAGGCCACTTCGAACGCCGTCTTCGTGAAAACCGTAGCCCCAATAGGCGCCGCAGTAGTGCGTTCGACGCGTCCCGCTGATCTCGCTGTGGCGCCGCTGCGCCGAAACACTTCTGCCGTCGAAGATGGGATGGTGATATTCGATCGACTTGATCACCCGTCGCGGGTCGATGTCCTGCGTCGAATTCAGACTGACAAGATAGTCGCACTGTGCGTCGAGTCCTTGCAGCCGGTTCATATGGTAGGAGACGTCGACAGCATCTCGCCCGCCACTTGGAATGCGATAATTCCAACTCGACCAGACCCGTCGCAGATTGGGCATGACGCATGCGTCGGTATGCAGGACGGTTTCGTTGCGTTGAAAGCGAATCGCACCCAGTATCTCGCGCTCCGCGGGAGATGCATCCCTCAGCATCCGCAGGGCCTGATCGCTGTGCGATGCGATGACCACCTGATCAAACTTCTCGACACCCGTCGGCGTCGTCAATTCGACATGCTCCGGCCGGCGACGCAGGCCCAAGACGGGGCAGTTCGTTCGGATCCGGTCTTCGAACGGGGCGATCAGACGCTCAACATACCGAATCGAGCCGCCGCGAATCACTCGCCAGGTCGGCCGTTGAAAACCCGACATCATGCCGTGGTTCTCAAAGAACTGAACGAAAAACCTCAGCGGGATTCGACCGAATTCCGTCGGTTCAGCGGACCACACCGCCGCCCCCATTGGGATTAGGTAATGTTCTAGAAACTCCGGCGAATAATCGGCTGACCTGAGATAGTCCAGTAGCGACGATTCGGCGTGGCCATTGCGGGCAGCGGCTGACGCGGTTCGGTTGAAGCGCATTACGTCCCGCAACATGCGATGAAATCGCGGTCGAAGCAGATTGCGTCGTTGGGCGAACAGGGTGTTCAGGTTCGTGCCGGCCCATTCTAGCCCGGTTTTCCGGCATGAAACGCTGAAACTCATATCGCTGGGTTGACTCTGGACACCGAGTATCGAGAGCAGGCGGGTGAAGTTGGGATAGGCGTCCTCATTGAAAACAATGAACCCGGTGTCAACATCAAGCCCGCGGTTTCCTTCGGCCACCCGAACGGTATGAGTGTGGCCGCCGACTCGGTTGTCGGCCTCGAAAACCGTGATCTCGTGCTCGTCGTTCAACAGGCGAGCGACGATCAATCCCGATATGCCCGAACCGATAATCGCAATACGCATGTTGAAGCGTCCAGTCAGGATTCCGCGATCGGCGAACCAGAAAACTGCCGATCAACTCCAACGACTCGCCGGATTCTTCCGACGTCAATCGTCGCAATAAGAGTAGCGCAATGAATCCGCTGCGGCAACAGAATTGACCGAAAATTCGTTCATCAACAGAGCCGATAGCAAAGACCTTCAGTCCGCCGCGTGGCGTTTATTGTTATAATTCATTATATAATAATATCTTAAGTTTATGCGAGGCGAGGTCCTGGCACGAATTGAATTCAGGAGACCGGTTGACTTGATTTGGATTGCGAGTGATAAATCATGCAGGGCCCACTCCATCCAATCGGTCGCAAAAGGACTCCCGCGAATAGCAGGGCGGAAGCGTCGTCCGTGGGCGCCACCGAATCCGGGAACAAAGCGAGTGCAGACGCCGTCGTAAGACACGAGTCCGCAAGCACTCGAAAAAGGTTGAATCGCTCGCCGGGCCGCCGGCGTTGACGATAGACACCCGAGATTGCTGCTCGGCACTTGCGGGGCTCAAGATCAAGGTGGGAAGCGGCGCGATTGCCTAGGTTCATGACGGGGCGGCGTTCATCGGAATAGCAGCCGAACGACAAGCCCCAGCGCACCAACACCAATGAAAATCAAGAACCGTCGCCACTGGTGACGCTGAAACGCCGCGAGTGCTTCAAGATCAAGGTACCAGCGGTCGGGCTGGACGGCCACGAATACACCCTTGCACGCCATGTGACGGAATATCCAGTGGGTCCGCATCCCGAGTTCCCGCAGCGATCGAGCTGAATGTGGATCGGTCGCACCCGCGTCACGAAATCGACGAACGATCTCCCTCTGCCGGCCCATGATGATCGCGGCCGCACTCATGCCTGCATTCTAACGCATCGTAAGGCCGGCGCGGCACTCGCACGCAATCGCCGCACCTTGGGCAGGCTCCGCTCGGTACCCTCACCGCGCTCCGCCCGCCCACGACGCGTGCTTCGAACGGTGCTGGACTAACATAACGGGTGGACTAAACCCAGGGGAAGGTCATGCTCACACAAACCAGAACGATAGCGCATCACGATCCTATCTGAGCTTCCGTTGCGTGGCCAGTAAATGCAACCCAATTCGCGCAACATCCTGGGGCGGGCACCGGACATTCCGCCGCCGACGCTGCGTCGAACCATCCGCGCGTCCGGTTGCAGAAGGCGCACACGCTGAGCATCACGGGAACCTCGACGAGCACGCCCACGACTGTCGCCAACGCTGCGCCGGACTCCGGGCCGTACAGCGCGATGGCCGTTGCAACCGCCAGCTCGAAAAAGTTGCTCGCGCCGATCAAGGCGCCCGGGGCGGCGACACTGTGCGGAACGCGGAACAGCTTCATCAGGGCGTAGGCGAGCGACGAATTGAAATACACCTGAATGAGAATCGGAACCGCGATCAATAAGACGTGGAAGAATCGCGTCGTAATGTTGTCGGCTTGAAAGGCGAAAATCAGCACCAGCGTCGCGAGCAGCGCCAAGACCGCGACGGGGTGGAACCGCGGCAGGAACGACTTCTCAAACCACTCGACGCCGCGATGCCGAATCAGCGTGCGGCGCGTCATGGCCCCGGCGACGAGCGGAATCACGATGAAGCAGATGACAGCGTACAGCAGGACCATGAATGGAACCGTCAACGTGGATGCGCCGTTCACGAGAAACGTCACGATCGGCGCGAATAGCACAAGCATGAGCAGGTCGTTCATGGACACCTGGACGAGTGTGTATGCCGCGTCGCCACGCGTCAAATAGCTCCAGACAAAGACCATCGCGGTGCAGGGTGCGGCCGCGAGAATGATCACTCCGGCGATGTACTGGTCAGCGAGTTCGGCTCCGATCCAAGGAAGGAAGAAATGCTTGAAGAACAAATAGCCGATAAGCGCCATGCTGAACGGTTTCACCATCCAGTTGATGAAGCACGTGATGAGTAATCCCTTCGGCCGCTTGCCAACACCCAGGACCGATGCGAAATCGACCTTCAGCATCATTGGGTAAATCATCAGCCAGATGAGCACGGCGATCGGGACATTGATCTGGCTGCCGCCGCCGAATTGCAGGCGGCGTAGCGCATCGGTTAGGCCGGGCAAGAGTTTGCCGATGGCGATGCCCACAACCATGCAGACTGCGACCCAAATCGTCAGATATCGCTCAAATAGGTTCAGTCGGCGCACATCAGTTGGATTGCTCATGGAAGGACCTCAAGGCTTAACCGCCGCGATGTCCAGGCTTGTGATGAAGTCGCCCGGCTTTGTCGCTGCCGGAAGTTGGCGAATAATGCGTTCGTACAGCGGGTCCTGCCATGACGACATCGACTCCATGTATTGTGGCTTCGGTGTGAGAACAATCCGCGTCAAACCGGCGGATTGCATCTGCTGGCGTGTCTCCTCAATAAGAATCGCTCCTGCGATGCAGCCAATGAGTGCCTCGACGTCGCGACGAATCGCATCGGGCAGTGGCTGAAGCAACGCAAGGTCGGAAACCGCCACACGTCCACCGGGCTTGAGGACTCGCGCGATTTCCTGCCAGACCCGTGCCTTGTTAGGTGAGAGATTCAGGACGCAGTTGCTGATAACCACGTCGACGCTTCCGTCGGCGACGGGCAGATTCTCAATCTCGCCCAATCGGAATTCAACATTGTTCAAGCCGGACCGATCCCGATAGAGAGCCACATTGCGGCGGGCCTTTGCGAGCATGTCCGGCGTCATGTCCACGCCGATCACACGGCCGGACGCGCCGACCTTCGGGCCGGCGACGAAGCAATCGAATCCGCCGCCAGCGCCAAGGTCGAGCACGACTTCGCCTGGTCGAAGCGATGCGAGCGCCGTAGGGTTTCCGCAGGAAAGCCCCATGTTGGCCGCCTCGGGCGTCACCGCAAGATCCTGCTGCGAATAGCCGATGGCTTGTGCCAACTCGTCGGGCGTAAATGTCGCCGGACCGCAACAACCTCCTCCGGATCTGCCCTGCGCGATTTTGGAATAGCCGTCCCGAACCTGGTCGCGCACAGCTTCGGCGTTGTCGGCGGCGAGCACTGACGCTCCTCCGCAACACGAGTCGGAACAACACGGCTTGTTTGAATCGGTCATCGCAACTGGTCTCCTCTCTCGTGTGCTGCTCCCGCGTACTTCGCGGTGAGCACATCGGGAAGTGATTCGACAAATCGGCGTATTTCGTCGCGCACGCGCCGATAGTGCGGCATGGCCTCATCATCGTTTTTTGCACGCTCGGCCAACCGCGGTGGATCATCGAAGCCCATATGGATAACCCGCGTGCGGGCCGGGAATAGCGGGCAGGCCTCGTGAGCCGAATCGCACACGGTGATTACGTAATCGAATTCGACGCCGAGTTCCTCGGGTCTCTTGCTGGTGTGGGCCGAGAGGTCGATCCCGACTTCGGCCATTGCTCGCACCGCTAACCGGTTTATCCCGTGCGGATCGATCCCGGCGGAGTACGGTTCGATGGAATCCGAACAGAGCGACCGGGCCCACCCTTCCGCCATCTGACTTCGGCACGAGTTGCCGGTACACAGGAACAGCACGCGGAGGCGCTTAGCGGCACTTGCCATTGCACGACCCTCCCTTTTCCGGGCAGCACTCCTCCAACGCATCTGCGAGCGAGCGGAGGGACCGGCACAGTTCGGCGTAGCGGACGCGGTAGAAGACCGTCCGCCCTTCCTTCTTGGCTTCCAGCACGCCGGAGCGAGCCAGCAATGCGAGGTGCCGGGACACCACGGAGAAGTCCACGGTGCAGCACTCTGCCATCTCACCCACGGAGCAGCCCCGCCCGCACTTGGCGATGCACGCGAGAAGCGAAACGCGGGTGGGGTCGGAAAACGCCTTGAACATCGCCGTGTCCAGCAGTTCGTCCACTGGCCTGCAGCACGCTGCGGCTTGCTTGGGGGTGGCTGGACACCGACGTTTGCTTACTTGCGTCATTGTGCATATATTAGCCCGCGACGAGGTCGGCGTCAATCGCGGGCTTTATGCCACGGAAATTGCGCAGAAGTTCAAATTCTCTCGGGAGTCACCTCTCTTAGGCTGGCCGTTTTGGTAAGTGATCTATGCCTTAGAATTGGCACTTGATGGACATAAGTGCTTGCTTATCAATGAGAAAGCCCTTCGACGTACTTGCCGTGGGACTTGATCTCTCGACAACTCGGGGCAACAGTACGCCGTGCGCCACTGGTGGGCAAGCTACCAGTGTCGCATGCGCGACAAGGTTTTTTCCCCGAAGCTATAGCGGGATGCCATCATTTTTCTTGAAACAAGGTGGCGCGAAATTTGTTTCTGACTTGTTCCAACTCCGAGTGTAGATCACCGCCCGGTTCCATCGAGTCCCGAGCATCCTGATATCGTTTGTCAATGCTGCTCATGGATGCATGATCACCCTTGACGAGAGCTTTATGGTAGAAAGTCAAGACTTCATTGAATTTAAACAGTTTCTCCACCACTGAATCAAGAAGCTCCGTGTGTTTTAAAGGGACGCATAGACGGCACCCGAGATAGTATTCTCTCAGCGACTGATTCGCTTCATAAAGTGCTTTGATTTCATTGATATCCGCTGAGGTCGCGAGTTGGGAGAGTGCAAGCCTTTCGCGTTCCAAACGCTTGAACAGTTCGATCATTGTCTCGGCCCGAAACCGAGTCGTTTCGGCGACGATGAGCCTCTTTCGTTCGGAACCTTGAGTTACGATCATGCCGAGGATTGAAAAACCTCCAGCCAGCAATCCTCCGATTATCGCCGACAACAGATTTGAATCGAACGGAATCCCGATCAGGTCTGCTGGCTGAGATGTTGGCATCGTCTAACCTTTCCTTTGCGATATCTCCGAGTTCTAACGCGAAATTATTACACCGGAACCGCATTATGAGGTTAGAGAATTCGAAGATTCTTATAGTAGGGCGTCACTGGCCGGACCGGACGGCACAGCCCCGCCAGACAACCAGTTCGGCGTAAAGGCGGGCGACCGCATAACCCGCGTGCCGTTTCAGAAAACCACGAAATAACGTTGTTCAACCGGGTCTGCTTCGCGGCCCCCTCACGGTATTTTGGCAGAAAAGCGCGGCCGAGGTTTGTGAACTCACCATTGGCGAGTTCGGCGACGCGACCGAAGCAATCCAATCGCAGTTACAACGAGCAGGAGCGTTGAAGGTTCTGGGACAGGCGTTAATACGAATCCGTTGAGGATTCCATTGTAAAATCCGCGACCGCAAATCCGTCCGTTGTCGTCAATGTCCGTTGCAACTGAGAGATGCCATCCCGAGCCCGGCGGAATCAAGGAGTTCAGGTCCATCGCTGCGCCGTTCGACCAGAGCGTTGCCCGCTGATCGATCGACGTGCCATCTCCCGCTCCGTAGCCCTCCCCGGACCAGCCCACCACGTCCCCATGATTGTTGATCGCGAGTGCTGCCGAACTTTCGTCGGTCCCGAAGACGCCCAAGTCGGTGGCAGCGCTGTTCTGCCATTGAAACGCTCGTGAAAAACCATAACCCAGCGTCGGCGACTCGACCCAGCCAGCGCTGCCGCCCACTTCGTTCACGCGCAGGGCCACGCCCACATCGCTTCCCAGTGTGTCAAGCCATGTGAGATTCCCGTTCGCCCAGACTGCGGGAAGTGGGCTGTACGGCCATTCGGATGTAGATGCCACCCCGACAATTGTGCCATTTTCGGCAATGTCCCACGCTCCACCCACATGCCCCCCAGCGCTCAGGCTCTCCATCACCCAATCGCCACCCGATGGCGTCCATCGCGTGGGCATCGAGTGACCATTCACTGGCGACCAGGTCATACCTACGATGACGTCGTTCTCATTGATTGCGCGCGCCCAGCCCGACACGCCAAGCGAGTATCTTGCGGACGTCCATACCGTCGCCTGATCTCCCGAACCCACAAGCGACAGACTCCCGACAGCCAGACCCTGGGAGTTCAGATCGAATGCCCACGAGCTCGGAGCATCCAGAATAGACACCGAGCCATCGTCCCAGACGGCTGCCTGCTGGAGTCCGAACCCGACGTTGGCACGGCCAGCGATTTGTCCACCGGGGCCGATTCGCTGTGGGCGGAACCTTGTTTCGCCACCGCCCAGTAGACTGATGTCATAGCTCTGCGCGAAACAAAGGGTCGGCAGCCCAAGCAGCACAACCATTGCAATTTTGGCCATGCAACACCTCGCTTCGTAATGACAGCCAATTATGACTGTTGGCGTAGAGGTTTCAGGCGTTCCGTCTCAATTATACCAGTACCGGCATCTTCGCTCGACTCGGAATGCCCGGGATGACCCCCGTTGATAGATATCCCTCCCCCGACCAACGGACGGGATTCGGCGGCCGACGGCCTGGCGGCAGCGCTCCGTGGACGGAGCAGTCCGGCGCAGGGACGTGGTGTTCCGCTTCATGGACGGAAAACATCGGCGCATGGACGCGGCGCGAAGAAGAATGGATGCCTATCGAAAGTCCATCCCTCTGCGGGCTGATGGTGGGGACGGCGCAGAGAAAATAAAGAAGGCCCGTGGATGGGACGGAAATCCCATTCGCACGGGCCACATTTCAGGATGCGATGCGAAACCTGAGTAGACCTCAGGGGGTCAGACGGTGCAGCCGAAGACGCCGTTCAAGGCAGAGCGGACATCCGGCGCCGAGACGTTGAAGAAGTAGAACACAGTCCACAGCACGTTGAGCAAGTTCTGAACCAGATCAATGAACGGCGTTGCGGCGTAGCAAATCAGATCCATTTCGATGACTCCTTGACGAATAGGCCCCCGCTGGGGCGACCGCGCTCAAACGAGCACATTTCACTCGGCAGAGACAGCATCGCGAAGCTGAAATCATTGAACCACGTTTTGAATCACCTTGCCGATGTGTCTAACTCTCTATCGGCTGAAATTGCCGGATTTGTAAAGAGGAGCGGTCCGAATATGCCAGGGTTTGCCTTTTCCGTATACCGCGAGGCGACGATAAGGCTCTTGCGGGCCAGATATTAACCCGCCGGGGCGCGCGTGTCGATCTGGCTGGTTCTGACGCTGCCCACAAAGTAACTCAGAATATCCCGAAATATGCGATGCGAGCCGCTTTTTCGGCCTTCTCGATCGACCGACGATAAACTCTCAAGCGTCTTTGCGTCGCGCCGTTTGCAGGGAATGTATGTCCGACAGTGGATCAAAAAAGGATTGGGGCAAGCAGCCGCACAGGCTGATCGATCTGGAGGAAGCATGGGAGCAGATCGCGCGGATCGTGCGCCCGCTGCCCACCTGTGAAGTCGACGTGCGTCAGGCGTTTGGCCGGGTGCTTGCCGAGCCGATTGTGGCGAATGACGATTTTCCGCCGTTCGACAAATCGATGATGGACGGCTTCGCCGTTCGTTCGGTCGATTGCGCGGTTTGCAACGCGCGACTGACGATTGCGGGCCTGGCGGCGGCGGGCGGGTCGGTTACGCAGCAGATCACGGCCGGGTCGGCGGTTCGGATCAATACCGGCGCGCCGCTTCCACCCGGAACGGACGCGGTGGTGCGGATTGAAGACGCGCAAATATCGAGCGACGGGTCGAGCGTGACGATCGGTGTAGCGGCAACCACCGGCATGAATGTTTCGCGTCGGGGCGCTCATGTTCGGCAGCGCGACATCGTCCTGGCACCGCCGCTGAAGATCGAAGCGCCACAGATTGCCGTCATGGCGGCGAACGGCCTGACAAGCGTGCGCGTCTATCCTGAAGTCACGGTCGGCGTCGTCACAACAGGAAATGAGCTGGTCCCGCCGGGAACGCCGCGCGGCCCGGGACAGATCTTCGAGAGCAACGGGCCGATGCTCGGAGCGTTGATGCGACAGTTCGGAGCACAGTTGCACGACTGCGGCGTTGCGCGGGATGATCCGCAGGAACTGCGAGAGCGTCTTTCAATGGCGCTCCGGCATCCGATTGCCGTCGCTTCGGGCGGAATGTCGATGGGAACGCTCGATCTGGTTCCGGAAGTTTTCACGGATCTGGGCGTCGAGTGGAAGTTCCACGGGGTGCAGGTTCGACCGGGCAAGCCGATCGCCTACGGGGTAGGCCCAGATGGCCAGCATGTGTTCGGGCTGCCGGGAAATCCGGTGAGCGCGTATGTTTGCTCATGGCTGTTTGTTCGAATGGCGGTGAGGGGCCTGATGGGGCACGCGGTACTGCCGCCGCATCGTTGGCGAGCTTCGCTGAATCGCGAAATGAAGGCGACACGCGACGCACGGCCTGCGTTTGTCCCCGCCCGTGTCTGGAATGATGATCAGAGAGGCATGGTTGCAGACCCATGTGGCTGGGGCGGTTCCGGCGATCCGTTCGGCCAGGCGCTGGCGAACGCCCTCATCGTTCGTGAGAATCCGACGGAGGCTGCAGCGGTAGGGTGCCATGTAAATGTCATTTTTATCTCGACCGATCCATAACGCACCATCGGATCTTCACCGGCTTTTCTCATTCAGCAATGCCAAGAAAAAACGCCCAGACGACCGTCCTTCGGTCGACCGGGCGTGCAGTGTTCTTGGGCGATCGGTTGGAGTCGCCGACGTTAGTTGAGGTTGTCCGGGGGAGTGAAGATGTCTCCCAGGTTTCCAAATAAGAGCTGCAAAACCAGGTTAATGACAAAGAAGATAGCGTAGACCGGCAGCAGGCCGAATATTCCACCGCCGCCAAGTCCTGGAAGTAGTCCAAACATTGCAATTTCTCCTCTACGATGCGAGAGTTTTTTGAGTTTCCTGCATATCTAAAATATATCACGATCACGGAATAATGACCAGAGACTCGGGGAGCGCCGCAGAACACCGGCGGCAGGCTTAACGGGGTTGCTCGCTTTTAACGCCGGGCCAATTCGCGAGATAGGCAGCTTCCAAATCGGCGGACGAGGCAAACTGGAAGAGCCGGGTGAGCTGCGCCAGGCTGGCCTCTTTGTCGTTAATCTCCAGCACGCGGCCCAGTCCGCCCCGCGATGCCAGAACATCCACGAACTGGTAGGCTTCACAGTAGAATTCCGCTTCCGGCGGGTGAGTCTGGCTGATGTTCAGAAGAAGCCCGAGCTTTCGCGGACGTGGAAGATCATGGAACAGCCTCGCAAATTGTCGCCGTCGACATTTCGGCTCCACGTGAAGCGCGAGCCCCTCACTGATGACGGCGGGCATCGGGCGATATTCGTTTCGAGCGGCGATCATCAGATGCGCCAACTCGTGCGAAAGCGACGCCGACAGCATCATCGGATCCTGCTGGTACAGGTGTATTTCATGCCGCACGAGGCGTCGTCCGCTCGAATCGATCACGCTGGCCGCCCGCACGTCCCTTCCGTGGCCGAGGGCTTCGCGGAATGATCGCGCGTCGACATGAATGAAAATGTCGCACGGCGCCTGCCATGGAATCTCTCCGATATCAAGCGACAGCAGATCCGCAATTCGGGCGAAGTGGAACCGAACCGCTTCCGCGACGAGTTCGGCCACTCGTTCATTGCGATGATGGATTCGGAACCGATCGCTCGGAAGCACGCGTGGCTCGCCTGGGTCGGCGTGTTGCCAGAATCCGCGCCGCCGTCCGCAGGAATCGATGTCATATCGCTGTCGCAGCGATGCCATCACCTGGTTCCGCAGGTCCTGCGCGGCGGCCGCCGATTCGGTCGCGGGGCGTCCCAGGAAACGGGCGTATTCATTGGCGGCTCGTCCCGGCTCGCCAAGGTTTTCATAAGCCAGTCCCCTCAGCACGGCGAGCATTCTGTCTGACCCGGGCGATGTGCCGCCGACGGTCGCGGCTCGTTGCAGCGAGAGTTTCCAGAATTCCGGCGGATAGATCGTGCGATCGATGTCGCGGGCCAGGGCGTGCGCGAGGCATTGAAGCCAGCGATCGAGCAGGGCGGCTGTCGGTGCCAGGCCGAGTTCATCCCCGAGTTTCAGGGCCGCGTCATAGTGGAATGCGGCTGTGTGAAAGTTCTTGGTGATGTATTCGTCATCGCCCGCACCGATGGACGCCTGGTAAAAACTCGAAAGCCATTCCCGGCGGTGGCTGGGTACGAGAGCCACTGCCTGTCGAAACGTGACAAACGCCGGCTCATACCATTCGAGCGCGAGCCATTTTCGAGCCGTCTCCACGCGCACGGGCGCGGCGGCGCGACCCGCGGCGATGCGGTGAAGCAGATCACGAGGCTCAGGGTCGGAGGGTTGAGCCCGCTCGGCCGCCTCGAGCGTTTTTTCCGCCAGCGCGAACCGCTCGTCGGCGACAAGTCGTCGTGCAAGCGCCAGGTGTAGGGCGACGAACTCCTCACGGACTCGATCGTCCGCGGGGTTGGCCTGAAGCGCGCGCTGAGCGGCCTCAAGCGCCGCGTCGATTTTTTCCTCGGCGATCAGTCGGGCCGCTGTTTGACGCAGATCCTCGGCGGCGGATAGTGCGGCGGCGACGGCCCGCGGTTCAGCCTGAGCGGACCGTTTCAACGGGATATCGAGCGCGCCGGGAATGGACAGCACGATCATGCCCATGAGCATCGCCTTCGTGGCGATCGAGCCACGCGGCGCGGCCGGAACTGCGCGGCGCGTGCCCGCTGCATTCGCACGGCTGTCATCAAGCCGGGATTTCATGACGCCCCTCGCCCGCCGGCCGGAGGCCGACTTGCGGCCATTGTACCCGTTTCCGGATTGGAGGGGGGGCGAGACCGAAGGCGACGGGCACGCGGCTGTAGGCGAAGGGGATTCAATGGTATAGTCCGTCCGTGATGCGGCCTGTCCGGTTCATCTCGAATCCGATTCTCCCGCGATCCGTTCATCGCGCGCTGCCGGATCGATTCCATTCTTCCCGGGTCCGAGCCGTTTTCTCGGATCGCCGGGCGGGACAGCCGTCGAGGTTCCACTTCCTATTCCAACGTCCCGTCGCTTCGCGGAGCCATACTTCATGCTTCAACATTTTCTACGCCTCTTCCTGATTCTCGCGGTCATGGCTGTTGGCATGAGTTACGTGGAGAAGGGAAACCTGCTTCCCGATTCGCGTACGATCCTGATCGTCGGCGTCTTGATTCTCGCCGTGTGCGTCGTGGCGGTGGAGGTGCTGATTCCCCGCAAAAGCCTCCAGGCGTTGTCCGGCCTGTTCTTCGGGTTGATCGTCGGGCTGGTGATTTCCTACGGGCTGAATTTCGTGCTGAATGCGATGTCCTACGCGTTTCTGCCGGCCGAGTATCTGCCGGTCGGCGGCGTGGAGCATCCGATCCTCGCGGTCACGAAGGTTCTGCTGGGCATCATCGTCTGCTACTACTGCGTCAGCTTCGTGCTTCAGACCAAGGACGACATCCGGTTCGTCATCCCCTATGTTGAATTCGCCCGGCAGGTCAAGGGCGGCCGGCCGATCATCCTGGACACCTCCGTCATCATCGACGGCCGGATCGCGGAGATCTGCGACACCGGCATCATCGACACGAAGCTGGTGGTCCCGCGATTCGTGCTGCACGAGCTTCAGGCCGTGGCGGACTCGAATGACAAACTCAAGCGCGTCCGCGGGCGGCGCGGGCTGGACGTGCTGAACAAGCTTCAGATGAAGGAGCATGTTGACATCGAGATCCTGGAGCCGACGCTGTCGAAGGCCGAGGCGGGCGAATCGGTCGACCTGAAGCTGCTGGCGCTGGCGGCGCAGCTCAACGGCCGGGTGGCGACGAACGACTACAATCTGAACAAGATCGGCCAGTTGCGGAATATTGACATCATCAACATCAACGACCTGGCCAACGCCCTCAAGCCGATCGCCCTGCCGGGGGAGAGCATGAGCGTCAAGATCATCAAGCCCGGCGAGGAGGCCGGGCAGGGCGTCGGCTATCTCGACGACGGGACGATGATCGTCGTCGAGGGCGGGCGGGAGCGGATCGGCGAGGTGGTGTCCGTCGATGTCACGAGCGTGCTCCAGACCTCGGCGGGGCGGATGATCTTCGCCCGCCTGGAAGGTGCGCCGCAGCCCTCTCGCGGGGGGCGTCGTCCGGCCGGCGGGGGATCGCGGGGTTAGGGGAATCGGGCGTGTGCCGGGCGGATGTCCGGCCGGCCGCCGGGAACGTTGCGGAGGGGTTTCATGCCGGATTTCACGCCGCATCAGAAGCGGATCATCGAGCGTTATTACGACCACCGGGACGGGATCATGCTGTCGAAGCTGTCGGAGCTGGCGTCGGAGCTGTTCCTGGCGCAGACCGACCGGAAGCGGGACCAGCTCTGGAAGCGGGTTGAGCAGGCGATGCGGAATCTGAAGGTCGAGGAGGCGTTGGCGGCGCGCATTCTGAAGGAGCGTCGGCCGGAGCTGCTGGCCCGTCACCTGAAGGACTGGCTGGCCGATTCGCGGTGAGCGGGGCGGCGGGGCTTGGGCGCGTCGACGCGGCACGGCGGCAACGGGCCGCGGCGCTTCGGCGCGGGGCGCGGGCGCTGCATTTATTCCTGCTTTTGCCGCGCTTCTCATGAGAAACGCGCCGGACGAGACTGTGTTTGCCGCATTTCGTGGCTTGTTTGCGCCGCTTCCCGTCTGAAGCGCGGCAATTGTTGCCGCAACGGCGGCGAATGACAGAAAATTCGCGGCAAAAAATCCCTTTTTTGCGAAGGTCGCGTCCATCGGCGGTCGAACAGGGGGACGTGGCGCTGCGCCGCGGCCGTTTCGACCTTTGCCGCGGCCGTTTCGACCTTTGCCGCGGCCGTTTCGACCTTTGCCGCGGCCGTTTCGACCTTTGCCGCGGTCGTCGAGAGCGGCTCGGCCGTCGTGCCGCGCCGGCGCGGCCCTTTTTTGTGACGGCGTCGGCGGGCTTGGTGCCGACGGGAAAGATGCGGCCGTCGATTTCCATGTCGTCGACCTGCATCTTGTTGGGAATGCCGTCGAGGGCGATGACCGCCCCGTTCTCGAACTCGATAGACATTCACGGCGCGAAGGCGTGGACGACAAACTCGTATAATTCCCTCTTCGATGTGCGCTTGCGGATCGTTTCAACGCTCACATCCACGAAACCGGCATCCTCGAACATCGCTGCGTAGATGCCCTCTACCGGAAGCAAAGTGTCGTAGAACTTGGAGTTGCCGACGATGTAGTGGCAGCGAGCGCCGGGAGCAAGCACTTCGCGCAGGCCCACCATGTGGCATTTGATGTCCTCGAAGTACTTGTGGACGTAGCGGCCAAGTAGCCTGTGGCTCCGGCTGATCTCGCGGATGATGCGATCGAAATGCGGGAATGGGATGTTGCCGTGACCGTTGGGGGTCCAGGTGTTAAGCAGGCTCGTAGCGCAGCCCCATGTGCCGCCGATGGCCTTCCAATCGAGCTCACCGGCGGCGCGGCCGTCGGAGAGATAGCCAAGCCAGTACATGTACGGACGAAGCTCGCGAATGTAGGACATACGGTTGGGATAGGGCGGCGATGTGATGACGGCGGTATACCGATCTTCGCTCGTGGGGAGAACTGCGGGGAGGTGGCGCGAATCGCCTAGGAACACACGGCAATCGGCGGTTGGTGGCTCGATGCCCACACTGTCGGCGATTTCGTTAGCTGCGACCACGAAGGCGTCGGCGATGCGATTGGCCGTCCGCGTTGGAGTCTCAGTGACAAGTTCCGCTTCGTCGTCCTTCTTCTTGAAGGACATGGACTGGTGTCCGAAGGAGACATTGGCATTCTGGATCATCACGCGGCAGAACGCGACTCGCAAGAGATCGCCGACGTTGTCAACCCGGTCGCGCGTCGGGTTGCGGATCGCGTCACACAAGGCGGCCAGCGCGTGCAGCGTGGGAGCATCCCACCACTTCTCGATCTGGTGAAGGTCGGGCTTCCAAGAGTGAGTGCCTCGCTCGCGGGCCTTGTCGGCGATTCGTGAGGCCGCCGATTTCATGGCGCGGACCACGCTGTCGTCGAATCGTGTCAGCTTGAGATTGCCGAGCCAGACGAGGAACGGGTTGATGTCAGCCGCGTGGCAGCGGATGCCAAGCGAAGCGCAGGCGAGCGGCGTGGTGCCGGTGCCGGAGAAGGGATCAAGGACGAACTCATCCGGGCCGGATTGTTTGAGTAGCTCGCGTACAAGATGGAGCGAGTACGCGGGGGTCAGACGAAGCCAGCCGTGCCGCCCCAGTGCGACATTGCCGCGAAAGGTCAGATGGTCACGAAGACCGAGGCCGTGTGCGGGCGCGCGGTTGGCGATGGGATGGCCAAATAGGTCCGTGTTCATTTGAGTAACCCCTCGAACACGGCCAGCGTCTCGGACTTGATCGCGGCGGAGTTGCGACGAAAGAACCCGGCTAAGTCATAGCCCAGCACGTCGCGGCAGAAGACGTAAGTCGAATCGGTCATTGTGCCACCGACAGTCCCGCGCAGGATGAGCCAGTGCGCCCGCTGATATCGCTCGGCCAAGTTGTCGGGAATTTGTACCGACAGAAGGACCATCACGGGCAGGTAGCGATGAGCAAAGGCGTTGGCAGCGTTAGAGACGTCAGCGTTCTGGCGCTTCGCATCGTTGCTCTTGTACCCCTGCCGGACTTCAAAGACGCAGCCCTCCAGCCCGATTGCGTTCTTGCCTTTGAGCCCGACGCTCTCGGTCGCCTCGGCAAGCCATGATCCCGCCCGCATGCGGGCCCGAGCGTCGGCGATCTTGTCGAGCGGGATACGGCCGTCCAAGGCGAGCGTTCGCGCCTTTGCTCCCTTCGCTTTGACCTTGTACGACCATGTGGCATCCATGGTGGAGAGGCCCAGCGTGTCTTGCAGGATGTTCTGAAAGACCAGTTGGCAACTCAGTCCGATCTGTCGGTACACCGAGGTCATCCCCCCGGCGGCCTTATGCGCAGAGTAGACCAACGGCGAATCCAGCCCGAACCACGAATAAAACTCATCCTCTCTATATATTTGTTGGAAGCGATCGAGGGAGATGCCGTCGCCCTTGCCATGTCCGAAGGCGGGCTTGTAGTTGAGGCAGACGCGCAGAGCGTTGCGGATGAGAGCTAGATAGCGCTCGTCGGGGTTGAGTGTACTTGCGTCAGTAACCATCAAGCCACCATTCTTGTGCGAGAGTGGCTGGCGTGCCAATCGCAGTGGTAATAGAACGAGCCGGTCTTCTTCAGCACCCGCGCCAGTTCCACGCAGCGCGGCCGCATGTAGTCGATGTAGGCCTGCGTGCTCGCGTGTCGATCAGCGACGAGGCCCGACCGGGACGAGCCGCCGCCGAATTCTTGGTGGTCTTTGCCCGGACTTTCTTCTTTCCCATCCTGCGGGAGCATACTGTCAGCCCCCCGCCGATTCAATGCGAAGCGGATTCACGCCCCGGCGCGAATAACACAGTTTTCGTCACGAAAACTGTGATTTTTGGCGCGGCGTTCGTGAGATTCGGAGCGGAGTCGTTGAGATTTGGCGTGGATGCCGCCTCATTCGCGGTAAATGCGTACGGATTCCGCGCGAAGGGCGACACATTTCCGGCGCGCGGGGCCATTCCCGCGCCGGCGCGGCCCTCTTTTGCGAAAGTCGGGGGCGCGGGCGGCCGCTCCCGCTTCCCGCCATTGAGGAACGGTGCGGTTCGATTCGTCGCCGCGCCGTTCCTCATATTTCATCGTCCGGTCCGCGGTCCGAGTCTGCCCGTCCCGCGCGGCCGTGGGTGTCACGGCCCGGTCAGCAGGCAGTTCACAAACGGCTGGACGTCCATTCCGTTGGCGAAGCCGTCGCCGTTCATGTCGCAATCGCCGCCCACGCCGACAGCCACGAGGGTGACATACTCGCGCTGGTTATGCAGGGCCGAGTTGCAGTCGAGGACCGATTTGTCCGTGACGACCAGCCGCAGGGCATAGGCGCAGGGTGCCAGGGCCGCCGCGTTCCAGTTGGCCAGCACGCCGTTGATGACGGGCGTCGTGCCGCTGTTGATCAGAATCCAGCCGTGGGCATCGCCGCCGGCGTAATACAACTGCCAGCCCAGGAGATTGGCGTCGTTCGCCGTGCCGACGATCGGGACCACGCCGTCGACGAAGGTGCAGGAAACCGGCGAACTGATGACCGCGACGGGGGGCGTGTTGTCCACCGTGACGCCCACCGTTCGGGAATTCGCGCCGCCGATCGACGTGGCGGAGAGCCGAATCGAGTAGGATCCGTCGGCGAGAGCCGTGGTGTTCCATTGCCCCAGCGGCAGGTTGAGCACCGCGCTGGTTCCGTTTGCCAGGGTCGTCCACGCTCCGGCGCCCGGCCGGTATTCAAGCAGCCAGCTCAGCGCGCAGACGCCGTGCGAGACCAGGCCGTCGATGCACACGGCCGATCCGCCGAGGATCGCGCCCGCGGCGGGATAGTTGAGAACGGTCTGTGGCCCCTGATCCGCGTACATCAGGTGCACGTCGGTCGAAGTGTGCCCGCAGGCGTCGAGCGCCGTGAGTCGCAGCATGCGATAGCCGGGTGCGGCGGGGACCCAGTTCAGCAGGACGCCGTTGACAATCGGGGTGTGCCCCATGGCAACCAGGTTCCACGGGGAGGCCCCCATCCCTCGTTCCTCGAGCATCCAGGTATCCAGATTTCCCTCCGGATCGGTTGTGGTTGCGACGATCGGCGTGATGCCGGCTGCCGGGACGCACTGGAAATCCCCCAGGGTCAGGTGCGCGGTGGGCGCCATGGAATCCGTGTCGCAGGGATCGATGAGACACAGGCCCGATTCGCATGCGATGCCCGAGCCCTGCCAGACTCCACCCGCGCCAATGCAATCGGTCTGATTCATCACCGAGCAGGACTCGTCGGGGAAGCAGCAAGCGCCGTCGCGGAACTCCGCATCGAAGTACACGTCGTAGAACGATCCGCGGTAGTCGGTCCACGCGACGCATGCCTCCTGAGCTTTCGGCTTGGTCGGGTTGATGCAGATCGCGGGACGGCTGTAGGCCGAACTCGCCCAGTTGGCCTCGTTGACGAGCGCCACCGGGGCCCAGGGAAGCGGTGAGGTTGCATCGGTGGAGGTGTATTCGATGTTGTACGCACGCCAGAACGCGGCGTGGTAGAGACCGCCGCTGTCGCTGACGGACAATGCCACCGTCTTCTCATCGTCGAAGGTTCGTGGCAGCGGACCGCCGGAACTGAAGGACGTCCCGCCATTGGTCGAGTAGGCGCAGAAGATGTCGGTCTGCGATGCGAACGGCTGCGTGAAGGCGATCATCACCGTCGAAACGCCGACGGCCGCGGCAACCGATGGATGCCAGGCGCCGTCCTCGGCCGTGGTCAGCTGGATGGGGGCGCTCCAGGTGCCGCCGTAATTGGTGCTGCGCGTCACCCAGACCTGGGTCTTCCAGGCGCTTCCCGTCCAGCCGGCTTTCTCGAAAGCGACGAAAAGGCCCGCGCTGCCGTATGCGATGTCGGGGCGGCTCATGAACGACGAAGATTCCGCGCCGCCCGTGATATCCTGCGGCGCCGAATAGGTCAGGCCGTAGTCGAGGCTGCGCGTGAACTTGACGGCGTAGTAGTCGACGGCGTTCACGCTGTAGGTGACATAGACGTAGAACACGTCGTAGATGAGAGTATCCGTGCAGATGCGGGGGTAGATGTCCGGTGTCCCTGTGATCCCCGTTGCCGCAGTCACCGGCGTCCAGGTGCCTGAGGGGTTGCTTGGGTCGAATCGAATCACGATGATCTGCTTCGAAGAGTCGGACATCGTCGCTGCGTATGCAAGAAAGACCCATTTCTCTCCGGACGCGCGCTTGGCATAGGTGATCGACGGATTTCTGGATTCCGTGCCGGTCCTGAAACTTATCAACCATGCCCAGGTCTGACCGCCATCATTGGAGCGGTAGACCCGCACCCAGCCGTCGTAGGTCGCACCGTACTGTTCGACGGCAATGAACAGTACACCCTCCGGCGACTTGCACATTGCCGGCTCGACTTCATCGAATGTGGGATCTCCCACGAGAACGTCACTGAGCCAGCCCGATCGCGGTCTCTCTGTGAGATCGCCAATGAGCATCTGTGTTTCATCGGAAGCGCTGCTCATCGGACCACGTCGGCCGCCGGGCTCGGGTCGCTCCGGTGTCGTGTTCACGGCAGCGGGCGTCGGATCCACCTGCATTGCCGGGCGATCGTCCGCGGGGTCCGGTCTGGTGAGCGACTGCGCGACGACAGAGTTGGCCCACGCCAACCCAACGGGCAAGACGAGGCACAGCCACCAGAAGTTTCGCAAGGTATTGCTCGTCTTCACATACCTTTCCAAAGTGTTCGAGCACATGTTGATTCCTCCTGACAAGACTGGGATTCACTGATGCATCACGATGGTCCCCCAAAGAGATGCCCAATTCGCGATCCTTTCTCTGTGGCAGAATTCGGCCGGCGCGTACTGCATCCGCGTCCACAGAAAACTCGGCCGTTTGGAATTGATGAAAGCACGCCGGTAACGGCGCCCGTCGGTCCTGATGTTCGCGTCGAAGGGAATTACGTCGGACCTGCTCAGCGATGCCTTAATCATGGCACTGCGCTCGCGCAAGGCTCGAAGGGAATCGACGAATTTGTCGATAGTTGTTTCTTACGGGGTAGTTTCGGAGGTGGGCGGCGGGCTCCGGCCGTCGATCGAGCAACTTCAATGAAGAGAACTGCCCGGATCCTTCTTGGGCCGTCGCATCGCCGAAGCTACCTAAGCTCGCCGATGCCCTGGGAGCCGAGAGACACTGATGATAATGGATCTCGGTCGGCAAAGGCAATCGTGAATGTGCAACTTCGTGTGCGATTTCTCGCGCAGAAAGCTGTCGGCACACGGCGACTCGGTGATGATGCCGAGGGCGTGATGGCGTTAGGTCGCAACAGAACTCACCACGATGCGTTGAGGGCTATGCCGCGGCCAATCCCCAAGGCATCGCGATGGAGGCTTTCCCCTTGAAGCGCGTGGCTTAACGTAAATCATGCGGCAATCGAAGGATTGCATCACAATCGACTGAAGCACCTCGATTGAGTGCGCAATTTCAAACTTATGTGATTCCCTCGAAAGGTCTCGGCAGTTCGCCCCACCTGAATCGATTCGTTTGTTCGTGGAGTATGTCACCCGTGACCGGTGAGTGCGCAGCCGCCGCTGAATTCGCCGCAAGCAGTGCGGAAACTCCAACATTTCCCCGTTCTTATCAAGCAAGAGGGTCCATCCTGTGCCGCTCCATCTTCCGATTCGGATCGGCCGACATTTCTTTTCGGAGCATTGTTTCAGTTCGCACTGCAAAATTCCGCGGCGGATTGTAGAGGGGAGCAGGATCAGAGGCTGACGCATCGTCGATCGCGTCAGAGTCGGGCATCGCCGCCGCGTCTCCACGGGCCGAGGCGATGACTGCAATGACGACCTCACCGATCGTCGGAGATTGCGGTTTCCTTGGCTGCGCCGGAAGATGATGCCTCTCGGACGCTTCCGCGCGGCCGCCGTGTTGGCGGGTTTGTGAGAAGGCCGGCGCTCGTCAGGGGCATTGGATTGAAAACGAAACGACTCGATCAAGGAATCAGATCATGAAAATCGACGCAGCCTTTATCATCGGCTCAGGCACAATGGGTCGTGGCATCGCGCAGGTGGCGGCGACGGCCGGATTGACGACGTGGGTTTACGACGCCCGGGCGGAGCAGTTGGCCGGCGCGAAGGCGGATATCGAAAAAAGTCTCTCCAAGCTCGTGGAGAAGGGGAAGCTCGATGCGGACAAAGCGAGCGCCGCACGCTCCAACCTCAAAATGTGCGCGAAGCTGGACGAAGCGGACTGGCCAAAGGTCGGCATCGTGATCGAGGCCATCTATGAGAGCTACGATGCGAAGGTCGCGCTGTATCAGGATGTGCAGTCGAGATTGCAGCCTGATGCAATTCTTGCGAGCAATACGAGCAGCATCAGCATCACAAAGCTCGCGGCTGCCACGAATCGCGCGAACAGGTTCATCGGCATGCACTTCTTCAATCCTGTTCCGCTGATGTCGCTGGTCGAGGTGATTCGGGGCATCCAGACGGACGACGCGACCATTGAGGCCGTGGAATCCCTGGCGAAGCGGATGGGAAAGAACCCGTTGCGATGCAACGATATGCCGGGCTTCGTGAGCAATCGCGTCCTGATGCCGATGATCAACGAAGCGGCGTTCGCACTGATGGAAGGCGTCGCGGATGCAGTAAACATCGATGAGATCATGAAGCAGGGGTGTAACTTTCCGATGGGTCCCCTCACGCTCGCGGATTTCATTGGAGTGGATGTCTGTCTCAATATCCTTGAAGTGCTTCATCGAGACCTGGGCGATCCTAAGTTCCGCCCGTGTCCGCTGCTTCGGAAGCTCGTGGATGCCGGACGTTGCGGGCGCAAATCGGGATGGGGCTTCCACAAGTACACCGCATGAGCCGCGCCCGTTGTAGTTGAACATTCGAAGGCAGCCGCCGCAGCGCCTTGTTGATTCGAAGCGCCGCGTCTCGTCAACGCCGTGTTTTATGCGTGACACGGGGCCGCGCGATTCGTTACACTAGGACGTATCGGGTGCGCGGCTGCGCTCAGCCGGTTCGGGTCGCGCACTTCCAATCTGCGCTTATACCTGACTCGGGAGGCACGGGCCAATGGGCACAACGGAAGTTCTGTATCACCAGGACGGGCCGATCGGACGCATCACGTTTTCCACTGACGATGGGATTAATCTGATGTCGACACCCGTCATGGCGGCGATGGAGTGCCGCCTCGACGACATCCGCAACAACCATCCGGAAGTGCGCGTCCTGATCTTCACCGGTGCCGGCAAGACCTTTCTTGCCGGCGCGGATATTCGCGAGATGGACCGGGCGCCAGGCGACGCAGGAAAGGCATTTGCTCAGCGTGGCCAGCGATTCATGAATACCCTCGCGCGGTACGAACAGGCCGTGACGATCGCGGCGATCAACGGCCCGGCGCTCGGCGGAGGCTGTGAACTGGCGCTGGCGTGCGATCTTCGCGTGATGGCTCGCGAGGCGACCATCGGCTTTCCCGAGGTGAAGCTCGGGCTGATCCCGGGATGGGGAGGCACACAGCGCGCATTCGCGCTCATGGGGCCCGCCAAAGCGAGACGAATGATTTTCGTCGGCGAGGCGCTGCCGGGCGATGTGGCGGCGGAGGCCGAACTCGTGAACGAGGTCGTCCCCGGCGACGACTTGATGACCGTGGTGGATGCCATGGCCAGACGAATTCTTGCAAACGGTCCCGGCGCGGTACGGCTCGCGAAACGCGTCGTGTGCGCAACAGAACAGCATTGGCTCGAACGCAGCATGATGAGTGAAGCGGAGGCGTTCGGAGAGGCGTTCATCAGCGGTGAAGGGCGGGAGGGTCTGCGGGCCTTTGTCGAGAAGCGACAACCGGCGTGGGAATGAAGATTCTCTGGCGGCAGCCGGTCTGATTCGGGTCGGCGTTGTGTCCAGTCGACGGAATGCCTTAGAATGTCGGTTGACGTGCCCCAGTGCGACAAACCACCCTCGGAGTGCCCGTGATGGAACAAATCGTGCCGCAGACACGAGACATCGGACCCAATACGACGATTTCCGGCTTTCCCGTCAAAACGACCTACGGCCCGGAGGACGTGGCTGACGTCGATTACGACCGCGATCTGGGAAATCCCGGCGAGTTCCCGTTCACACGCGGCGTCCACAAGGAGATGTACCGCAAGCGGCTGTGGACAATGCGACAGTTTGCTGGTTTCGGATCCGCCCGGCAGACCAATGAGCGGTTTAAGTTCCTTCTCTCTCGTGGGCAGACAGGCCTGTCGACCGCGTTTGATCTGCCCACGCTCATGGGGCGGGACGCGGATGATCCGCTCTCGCTCGGGGAGGTCGGGCGATGCGGCGTCTCTGTGTCCACGCTGGCGGACGTCGAGACGATCTTCGACGGGATCAATCTCGGCAATGTGAGCGTTTCCAAGACGATTAACGCGCCGGCTGCCATCCTCATGGCATTTTACATCGCCACGGCCGACAAGCAGGGTGTGTCGCGCGCGAGTCTTCGCGGCACCTGCCAGAACGACATCCTTAAGGAATTTCACGCCCAGAATGAAGTCTACTTTCCGCCGGCGGAGAGCGTCGGCCTCGTCCTTGATACCATCGAGTTCTGCGCCAAAGAAATGCCGCAATACAACCCGGTCTCCGTCAGCGGCTATCACATTCGCGAGCGAGGCAGCACCGCGGGCCAGGAGCTGGCGTTTACGCTTGGCGACGGCCTGCACTACGTCGAGGAGAGCATCAAGCGCGGCATTGATGTGGATGATTTTGCCCCGCGAATCAGCTTCTTCTTCAACGCGCACAACGAGTTTTTCGAAGAAATCGCGAAGTTTCGCGCGGCCCGGCGAATGTGGGCGCACTTCATGCGAGATCGATGCGGCGCCAGGAACGAGCGATCAATGTGGTTGCGATTTCACGCTCAAACCGCCGGCTGCAGCCTGTACTCGAAACAGCCCTATGTGAATCTCATGCGCGTCGCTTATCAGGCGATGGCGGCGGTGCTTGGAGGCTGTCAGTCTCTTCACACCAACAGCATGGATGAGACGCTTTGCCTTCCGACCGAAGATGCCGTCACGCTGGCATTGCGGACGCAGCAGGTCCTGGCGTATGAGACCGGCGTCACGAGTGTGGCGGATCCGCTCGGCGGCAGCTATTTTATCGAGTCGCTTACAAGCGAACTGGAGGCTGAGGGACTCGGCTACATTGATCATATCGATCAGATGGGCGGGATGATCGCTGCCGTCGAGGAAGGTTACATCCGCCGCGAAATCGAGGATGCCGCTTACAAATACGGTCTTGCGGTCGAGCGAGGCGACAAGAAGCTGGTCGGCGTCACAGACTTCGCCCATGAAGACGAACCACCGATTGAGCTACTGAAAATCGGTAACGATGTCGAGCAGGCGGTCGTCGCGAGTCTGAAGCGTGTCAAGGCCGAGCGTTCGTCCGCCGCGGTCGCATCTGCGTTGAAGGCGATCACCGCCGAGGCCCGGGCCGGGCGAAATGTCATGCCCGCCCTGATTGACGGCGCAAAGTCCTATTGCACCGTCGGGGAGATGATGCGGGCCTTGGAAGATGCGCTGGGTCGATACGACACCGGGCAGTTGGGCTGATTGGTTCAGGCGGGCCTGCGGACCGGCCGAGCCGGGGAATTCGCGCTCCCTCGCCGGCCGCCTGACAATTCCGACGGACCGCGCGGCCTTCAACGAGATCGACATGAAGGCTGCCTTAGTGTCCGATCAACTGCTCTGCAAATGCTGCAATATCTGTGCCGTCCACCCGGCCGTCGCAATTGCGATCAGAGCCGAGTCGGCGCATCTGCTCGGTTTCAGTCCCTGACAACACATCGACAAAGATGGGAATATCATTCAGGTCCACAATGCCGTCCCCGTCCGGATCGGTCGTCTGGCAGGACGTGAACCAGGGCCGCGTAAACGGTGAGTCCAGCATGAACTGGAGCAGCAGTTCACCGACCTTCTGTTCCCCGGATTGCGAAGGATGCGTTCCGTCTGACTGCATATCGGCGCAGGTCCACACCAATCCATCATCGCGAGGTGTCAGCCCGTCGGCCCAGAGGTACGGTCCCCATGCAAGCCACGGGGCCGCGCCGGTGGCATAGTTCAGATTACCGGCGATCGGATCGATCCCGCCTCCTCTCATCTGCATGATTTGCGATTCGATGAGCCACTTGACTCCAAACGCCGATTCGTATGCGTACGGCTCCGGGTTCAGCGCCGTCGTCGCATAGCCCGCGTAGATTCGAGAAGACAGAAACGCCATTCGGAGATTCGGATACCGAATTTTCGCGGAGCGAACCAGGTTGCCGAGACCGGCCATCAAGCTATGCGCATTTGCGGCAGGCGATGGCAAGGACACGGTTGGTCCCGGAATGGCTTGCTTGATCCAGACAATCTGCACTTGTGCCTCGGACAGGCCGCGTGGAGTCAGGACTTGATCCCGCACGCGGTCGTAATTGGCATCGGTGGGGGAGTCCCAATTTGCCACGGGTTGCGCACCCAGCGCGCCGTTGACAACCTTCAATCCGACGGTCGCCACCGCGGGATGAGCCGCTGATTGGCCCATGAAGGTCCAGGGGTCGCACGGCTCCGCGCCGCCTGCTGAGCAGAATTCCTGGGTGGTATTTGACATGCCGATCGAAAGCAGGACATATCGTCCGGAAGGGCTCGGCCGGCCGCTGCTGTCGAGCGGTTCAATTGCGAATGCCCGGGCGCGCCCTTCCATTGCATGATCGACCGGCGGCTCATTCAGGCCGTCCAGGTACAAGCCGCCCTGGTATTGCCCGAGATACATGCCCGTTCCAAGTTCGTTCAACGGAACCAGACTGACCGACGTACGCGTGCAATCCGAACCGAGCGCACCGTTTGGCAGTCCGCTGGCCAGCATCAGGCCCGTCAGGGTCGGGAAGTAGAATCGACGCATCAATCCACGCTCCATTAATCCGGTGCTGGGATAAGCCTGGTGGGTTACCAGGCGTCTCTGACTATCTGCGTAACGATGGTCGAGGACAGGAAATTGCAATGATCTGGCGATCAGGGCCTCCAAGCGCCCGACGGGCTGGAATCGACCGCCGCGGCCCCCCAAGCGCCGCTTGCCGAATCGGTCCGCGATTGCGACAATACGTCGTTTACCGCCGTCCTGGGGTGCCGGGGCAACCATTGGCAGCGGGCGGCCAGCCGTATGAGGACAGACTGTGATCAAGAACGTACACGGTATCGAGCTTCACGGGCTTCAGCCAACCGGCCACGTCTACTGGAACGATTCGGTAGCAGCGCTGGTCGAGCGGTCAGTGAATCGTCACGAATCCCGATTGACGGCAACCGGAGCGTTGTGCGCGCTGACAGGCAAGCGGACCGGTCGTTCTCCGAACGACAAGTTCATTGTGAAAGACGCCGCCACTGAGAAGAAGGTCGCCTGGGGCAAAGTCAATCAGCCACTGGACTTCGCGTCCTTTGACAAACTGCACAAGCTGATGACCGATCACATGTCTCTCCGCGACTTGTTCGTGGTCGATGCGCTCGTGGGCGCGGATGAGCATTATGGGCTGCCTCTGCGAGTTGTGACCACCAAGGCGTGGCACGCCCTGTTCGCGCGACAACTGTTCCGGCGGCCGACAGCCGAGCAGATGGCGAAGACGCAGCCGGAGTTTGTCGTGCTCGGCGCACCGGATTGCCTCTCGGATCCGAAGACACACGGCACCAGCAGCGAGGCCTTCATTGCCGCCGATTTTTCGCGAAAGATCATCCTGATCGGCGGCTCACACTACGCCGGTGAGATCAAGAAATCGCTCTTCACGGTGATGAATTATCTGCTTCCGGAAAAGGGCGTCTTCCCGATGCACTGTTCCGCGAATGTCGGATCGAAGGGCGATGTGGCCTTGTTCTTTGGCTTGTCCGGCACCGGAAAGACGACGCTGAGCGCCGACCCGGCGCGTCGCCTCATTGGAGACGACGAACACGGCTGGTCAGATCGCGGCGTGTTCAACTTTGAGGGAGGCTGCTACGCCAAGTGCATCCGGCTTTCGGAGCAGCGCGAGCCACAGATTTATCGCGCCATTCGATTTGGTTCCGTCCTTGAAAACGTGGACGTGGATTCCGTCACCCGCACTGCAAACTATGACAGCGACCGGTACACCGAGAATACGAGAGCGGCCTATCCGGTTGAGTTCATCGATAATGCCATTCTTGAAGGACGGGCCGATTCGCACCCGACTGCCGTTATCTTCCTGACGTGCGATGCATTCGGCGTGCTTCCGCCGATTTCCCGGCTTTCGCCGGAACAGGCAATGTTCCATTTCCTGAGCGGCTATACCGCGAAGCTTGCGGGGACGGAGGCCGGTGTCGGTAGCGAGCCGCAGGCCACATTCAGCACCTGCTTCGGCGCGCCGTTTCTGCCGCTCGATCCGATGGTTTACGCTCGGTTGCTGGCCGACAAGATCAAGCGGCACGATTCACGCTGCTATCTCATTAATACTGGTTGGTGCGGCGGCCCGTTTGGCGTCGGTAAACGGATCGACCTGCCATCGACCCGCGCGATGGTCACGGCCGCACTCAACGGCGATTTGAAGGATGTGGAAACGACACCGGATCCCGTCTTCGGCCTGCATGTCCCCAGTAAAGTGACGGGTGTTTCCCCGGAATTGCTTCAGCCTCGCAAGACATGGCCGAATGCGGCAGCCTACGATGCCAAGGCAAAAGAACTCGCCGCGCTCTTTGCGAATAATTTTGAAAAATTCCCAAATGCGACGGCGGATGTGAAGGCCGCCGGACCCAAATAGTGGGAAGCGATCAGGTTAACGGCGTTCCATCTTCCCAGACCGAATTCCTACTCGTGGCTAGTCGTGAGCCGATCGGGCCACGGCCTTCTGGATCCTCACGGCCGGCTGCTTGAGTTGTCGGGAAAGCCCGGGCTTCGAATTATTCGGGCTCGGTGCGGGCCCGAATTCAGCATCGTTGTCACCAGCCGGCCCCGGCATCTGCTCGTTCATGTCGGCGCCGTCCATTCTCCCAGCATCCGTTGGCTCGAGTTGATCGGGGGCTGTGCGCACGACACCGGGCATCGGCGTCACCAACCGTGATATCTTAAGAAGGCGCTGCACGAAGAAGTCACCCGGATTCAATCTGTTCGCACGCTCAATATAAACCGATGCCGCGGCCGGGCCATCGGTGTAAGCCGTCACGTAGGCAAGGAGTGTCACCGCTGATGCACTGTGCGGGTGCCTTGCCACATAGGCCTTCAAAGTCGCCAGGTGAGTGGGAAAATCAATGGGATTGCGATATTCCGTGCGGACGTCGAAATAGGACTCGGTCAGATACGGCGCGAGCTCGAATGCCCGTGCTAGCAGCTTCACCGCCTCATCATATCGGCCGATCGCAAACAACGCGTGTCCCGCGTGGACGCGCGATGCGGCATCGCCTTGGTTTCGCTCCGAGGCGCCAAGCCACTCGATCGCAGCCCGCTCGTAGCGCCCCGCACGAAAATGCTCAATGCCTTGGCTCACACCCAGCCGATTGGCGTCCAGGAGTCGCCCGGCGCGCTCGGCCGCGATGTAGTCCATGTATTCGTGGTCCGCGTCGTATGCGCCTTGAATGTAGGCGTTTCCAAGTTCAGCCGACCCTGCCGTGCAAAATGGGCTGCCGCAGCCATAGCAATCGCTTGCCCACGATGCTCCAAAATAACCATAGCGGTAACGGCCGCTGTTCTGAATTTCCCGATAGCGGTAGCTGGGTATTTCTTGCGAGCGCGATCCAAGGGCGCGCGGGCCGTAGTCAAACTGGGGACGAAGACGGGGGCTCCAATTGTCGGGACGGTGTCGATCGGGAGCGATCGTGTAATAGCCTTGAGGCATTTTGAGGTATCGATCACCGTAAGGATGCGTCGGAGTTCGATTGACGGCGGCGTTTTCGTTCTGGGCTTGACGGCGTGTCTCATCGCCGGATTCGGCTCGCGGCCGCGATTTTTCAATTTCGCGCTCAAGTCGCGACGTCGATTGCTGCGCAGCCGTGACACTCAGAGAAAGCAGACTGACCCCCATCGCCAACGTACCGACGAAATGCCGAGTCATCGCGGATGCCTCCATTTTTCTTTGCATTCTAGCGGCCGGCTAGGTGTTCGCGTCGTCGAATCATGCCACGCGACGGGGATGCGTCGCGCATCGAGCCGGCTGAACTTCAGACACAGGCGGTCTGGTGATGGTTAGGCGGCGCAAAAAAAATACGAACCGGATCGCGTGAATTTTCGCAATCGGCGGCGTTGTTAGTGTTCGCTAACTCCGACGTTTACGGCAATCGGGCCCCGAGGCAAACTGCGCCGGAAATCATTACTTTAATTTTTCTCTCGACTTATGATCGACAAGGCGATTCAATTAGCGCCGAAACCGCGACAACTCATGTGCGATCCTTTGCCGATAGCTAGTAAGCCCTAACGAGGTGAACTATGTCCACGACCGCAACGAGTGCATCCAACGTCGAAAGCCGCGCTTCAGGCGTGCCTCTGCCGCTTCTGAGTGACTCGATCGAGCAGACGCTTGCCGCGGAGCGGGAGCGAATGATGAAAGAAGCCGGCCTGACTGTCTGCGACGTTCGGCACTTCAAACGGCCGGTTGAGCGTCCATTCACAAGGCAGGAGCGGGGGACGACGACTATCTGGGTTGGCGGCCTGACGATGCGGCACGACAATCTCGTCAAAGCAGGACTTGAAGGACTTGGTTACAAGGTCGACCTGATTCCGACTCCGCGCAAGGCTGATTTTCAGGCGGGCAAGGAATACGGCAACAACGGTCAATGCAACCCGACCTACTTCACCGTCGGCGCGCTCGTTAATCACCTCAAGCGAATGCGGGACGACCAGCACATTTCGGTTGAGGACATACTCAACGACCACGTTTTCATTACGGCCGGCGCGTGTGGCCCTTGTCGCTTCGGCATGTACGAGGCGGAGTATCGCCTTGCGCTGCGCAATAGCGGTTTCGACGGATTTCGCGTCTTGCTCTTCCAGCAACAGGGCGGTTTGAATCAGGACACGGTCGAGGCCGGCCTGGATTTCAATCTTAATTTCTTCCTCTCGCTGCTCAACGCCGTCTTCATGGGAGACATTCTCAATGAAGTGGCGTATCAGATTCGTCCCTATGAAATCGTTTCGGGCCAGACGAATCGCGTCTTCGAGCGGTGCGTCGCGCTGTGCCAGGAAGCACTCCGCAAGAAGAACTACGACGAGATAAACGGAGGCGCTCTGGCGGCGATTTTGTCCAAAATGGTTCCCGCAGTGAAAGACGGCGAGGACGCCGGCAAGTTCCTCGATCAGCTCAAGGGCACATACTATGCGGAGGTTTTTGAGCAGTGCCGCAAAATGATCAACGAGGAGATCGAGGTCGACTTCACCCGCAATCGGCCGATCGTGAAGATCACCGGCGAGTTCTGGGCGCAGACCACCGAAGGCGACGGCAATTTCAACATGTTCCCGTTTCTGGAGGAACAGGGAGCCGAGGTCCTCGTCGAGCCGGTCGCGACCTGGATCTGCTACATGCTTCATCAGGCTGGGTTGAAGGCGGGCGATCGCAAGGCCATGCGCGAAGATGGCAGCACGATTCCCGCGTGGGCTGTCGGTGAGCGGCTGGCCGCCGAATTCAGTCATCGCAAGAAGCTCTTCACATTGAATCTGGCCGAGAAGATCATCATTCGCGAATACAACCGGTTGCGCGAGGCCGTCGGGGGTACCGCCCATGAATTGGCGCCGCAGCTTGAGTTGACACGCATGGGGCACCCATATTACCACTCACGCTCCGGCGGCGGCGAAGGCCATCTCGAAGTCGCGAAGAACATCTACTATTCCTCGAAGGACATGGCCCACATGGTCCTCTCGCTCAAGCCCTTCGGCTGCATGCCTTCGACGCAGTCGGACGGCGCGCAGGCGGCCGTGACATCACACTTCAAGGACATCATCTATCTGCCGATCGAGACCAGCGGCGAAGGCGACATCAACGCCCACTCGCGCGTGCAGATGGCGCTCGGAGAGGCGAAGAACAAGAGCAAAGAGGAATTCAAGCAGGCGGTCGAGTCAACGGGTTACACAATTGACCAGATTCGCGAATTTGTCGCGCGACCGGAGAACCGCGATCTGCGCCGTCCGCTACTGCACATTCCGCACAACAAGGGAGTCATTGGGAAGGCGTCCAACTTTGTGATCTATGTCGGTCGAAAGATGAAGGTGGCCGGGGTGTAGAGGGAAACAAAGTGTCGCGCGGCGTTGCATTGACCCTTGGATGTTTGCTTACGTGCGGTGTGGTCGCCTGCCATCCGGGCGAAGACGCCGATGCGAGATTGCGACGATTCTCCGAGGGTTACATCGTCGTCGCGAGGGCACCTCTGGGCGAAAGAACGGTTGAATTGATGCGTACAAATGACGGCAATTTCGGGCCGTTTATACTTGTCGCGCGAAACGAGGCGGGAAATCTAGTGGACTTTTGTCAGGGTGAGTTTAGAAGTAGTTCTCATCCCGCCTTTTCAAATGGCGATGTGGTAGCTCTGGCCGCCAACAGCGGGGGCGAGGGTCACAAGCCGGCCCTATTCGTCTTTGATCGTCGTCGCGACAGGTTTGACATATTCGGAGATTTGTCATTGTACGGGTGCGGAATTCACGACAACCTGGTGATCGTCGGCGACCGTGTCTTTTTTGCCGCCTGTAAGTCGCTGACGCCGATCGGATGTCTCAATCTCTCGACGGGCAGGGTCGTCCGGTACGGCAAGCCGGCGGGGCAGAGCCCTAACTTTTTTGTCCAGGGGAAAACTGTCTTGACGAAAGGCGAAAACGACGCCCTGTATGAAATCGGTGAGACGAAACTAATTCCCCAGGCGATTAGCGACGCCGCCTTGGCACCAACAATGATATCCTTTGACAAAGTCTTTCAGCCGATTGGCATTGGACGCTGAGGATCTCGGTAAACTCTACCGTCCCGAAGGGCTGAGAGAGTCAGCCAGACAATTATGGGGATGGAGAAGTGTTTCGTCGCGGAGAAGCCGTGAACTTCCCTCTCCCTTCGAGGGAGAGGGAGTGGGGCGCACGCTTCGCGGCGGACTTGAGGCAGCAGGCACGACGAGAGCGCGAAAGTAACAACCAACTGGCACAAACGGAGCAATCCGATGGCATCTCATCATCTTGATTCTGACAAAGGCGGCGCGACGGGCGGTGGTTGTTCGACCCCGGGATCGTCCAAGTCGCTGCCGATCGCCAGGTCGGCCGACAGCGGGTCGTCCGGCGGCGGGTGCTCCTCCGGATCGTGTGGCACTAAGAGCGGTGAGCCGAAGGATGCCGTGCAGGGCTTCGTGCAACTGAACGTCGGTCTGGTCAAAGCTGAAAAGACCAGGCCGACGATCGAGGAGCTTCCGTTTGTTCCCACGGCCACGTATCCCAAAGGGCTGTTGATCGGCCTGGATGTCGGCAGCACGACGGTGAAATACGTCGTGATTGATCCCGTCACCGATCAGATACTCGCGAGCGATTACCAGCGGCACGACACCAAGCAACCGGAAAAATGCCTCGAAATGCTCCGCATCGTCGAGGAGCAGTTCCCCGACGTGCCTCGCAACGCATTCCGCATTTTCATGACCGGCTCGGGAGGCTCGTCGATCGGGCGGCGCATTGGTGCGCGTTTCGTTCAGGAAGTCAATGCCGTGTCACTGGCTGTCGAGAAGATGTACCCCGATGTGCAAAGCGTCGTGGAACTTGGCGGCCAGGACGCGAAGATCATCATTTTCAAACCGGATGAGGAAACCGGCAAGAAAAAGAAGATCCCCTCGATGAACGACAAGTGCGCCGGCGGCACCGGCGCGGTCATCGATAAAATCAATGCGAAGCTGAAAATCCCCGCGGCCGAGCTCTGCAACATGGGATACGTCGGCCTGAAGCTGCATCCCGTCGCCGGCAAGTGCGGCGTCTTCGCCGAAACGGACATCAACGGCCTTCAGAAGCAGGGCGTACCGCCGGATGAACTGATGGCGTCGCTCTTCGAAAGCATCATCCAGCAGAATCTGGCGGTCCTGACACGCGGGCACACGCTTCGCCCGCAGGTCCTGCTGCTTGGTGGACCGAATTGCTACATCAAGGGAATGCGGGATTGCTGGCGTCACAACATTCCCATCGTCTGGAAAGAACGCAAGGTCGAAGTGCCCGACAAGCCGATCGACGAGTTGATCATCGTTCCGGACAACGCACAGTACTTCGCTGCCATCGGCGCGGTTGAGTTCGCCAAGATCGAACTTGAGGAAGAGCCGAATCAGGGCGTCTTCCGCGGGCTGGCGGAGCTGGAGTGGTATATCAACGTCGGCCGGCTGGAGGAAAAGAAAGCGGCGGGCGGCCGCGGCCTCTGGAAGGACCGCGACGAGTTGGAATCCTTCAAACGGCAGTATTCGAAAGAAGCGTGGTCGGCACGGTCGTTCGCACCGGGCACCCGGGTTCGCGCTTTTGTGGGGATCGACGGCGGCTCCACCAGCACCAAGGGCGTGCTGATGGATGAGGAGAAGAACGTCGTCGCAAAGCACTATCAGCTCTCAAAAGGCAACCCGATCGAAGACATGATGGACATCTTCTCCGGGTTGCAGCGACAAATTGAGGAGCAGGGTTGCACCCTCGAAATCCTGGGGGTCGGAACCACTGGCTACGCGAAAGATATTCTCAAGGATGTCATCAAGGCGGATGTCGCGTTGGTTGAAACGGTGGCCCACACTCAGGCCGGGCTGCATTTCTATCCCGGCACGGACGTGATCGTTGACGTCGGCGGGCAGGACATCAAGCTCATCATCCTCAAAAACAATCAGGTCAAGGATTTCAAGCTCAATACGCAGTGCTCAGCAGGCAACGGCTATTTCCTCCAATCCACGGCGCAGGGCTTCGGCTTCAAGGTCGAGGAATTCGCTGATATCGCCTTTAGTGCCGAGGCCATGCCATCCTTCGGCTACGGATGCGCCGTCTTCATGCAGAGCGATATCGTCGACTTCCAGCGGCAGGGCTGGGCGCCGCAGGAAATCATGGCGGGCCTGTGCGATGTGTTGCCGAAAAACATCTGGCTCTATGTCTCGCAGATTCCCAACCTCGCCAAGCTGGGGACGAAGTTCATCCTCCAGGGCGGAACTCAGCACAACCTCGCGGCCGTCAAGTCCCAGGTTGATTTCATCAAGAGCCGATTCAAGGGCACCGGCATCGAGCCGGATGTTCGCGTGCACAAGTTCTGCGGCGAGGCCGGCGCGATCGGCTGCGCGGTTGAAGCCCACCGGCTCTATTTTGAGGCGGGACGCCGGACGAGTTTCATCGGGCTCGACCGTGTACAGCAGATCGAATTCCGCACCACGCGAAATGAAAACACGCGTTGCTATTTCTGCAAAAACAAGTGCCTTCGCACGTTTATCGACGTGAAAACCGGCGGTGACTGCGAGAGCGCTGGGCACAGCGGCGATCAGGAGCGTGCGACGGGCGTCCGGGTCAGTCTGAGCTCCCAGATCATCAAGCAGGGCCCCGAACAGGGGCACCCGACACGCATCAAGCACGGCGGCGATCCGGTCGCCGGCCAGTCACCACCTTCGGAAGCCCAAGATCCCGTGAAGCCTTCATCCAGGTCGAAATCGAAGGTGCCTCTTGCCGTCGACGAACAGCGGCTCATTATCGCGACCTGCGAGAAAGGCACCGTCGAGGATGTCAACGACATGCGAGAGATCAAGAAGGGTCTCGATGCCGTTAAGGAGAAGTACCCGGATTTCTCCGCCATCTTCGCAACCGAAGTATTCCGGCCGACGAACGTGCCTTGCGTAGCAGATCAGAAACCGGGATTCACCCTGAAGAACATTCTTCATCGCAAGGAAGTCGAGCGGCGGATCGGCTTGATGCAGCGACGACGGGACATTCGCATCGGAATGGTCCGTGCACTCAACATGTATTCCATGGCGCCGTGGTTCATGGCGTATTTCGAGGCGCTGGGACTGTCCAAAGCCAACCTGATCTGGAGCGACTACACCAGCGAGGAACTCTATAAGGAGGGCGCAAAGCGCGGCGCGATCGATCCATGCTTTCCCAGCAAGATTGGCATCCCCCATGTGCACAATCTGATCTACCACAAGCACCGGGAAAAGCCGCTGAATTACATCTTCTTTCCGATGATAGATTCGCTTCCGACTTTCCTCGAGGGGATTCAGGATACCCGCGCTTGTCCGACAGTGACCGCCACGCCGGAAGCGACCAAGGCGGCATTCATCAAAGAAAGCAATCTCTTTGCGGATTCCGGCATTGAATTCCTGAATACGTTTGTGAATTTCAAGGAACCGGGCCTTCTTGCGCGTCAGATGTTCAACGAGTTCCAGGACAAGCTCGGGCTCTCCGAGGAAGAAAACCTCCGCGCCTGCCGCGTCGCCTGGGACTACTACGACGAGTTTCACCGCAAACAGCGTGACGACGCGCGACGCCTGCTCGACCGGCTCGAAGCCAACGACGAGATCGGCGTCGTGCTGCTGACGCGGCCATATCACAACGACCCCGGCGTCTGCCATGAGATACCATCTGAGTTCCAGAAGATCGGAATTCCGGTCTTTACGATGGACTGTCTGCCGCGCGATCCGGACCTTCTCGAACGCCTCTTCGGCGAGGAGGTTCGTCGGGGCGATTTTGCCGGTCCCCTGACCATCGAAGATGCATGGAAGAATGCCTACAGCGAGAATACCAATCGCAAAGTCTGGGCGGCCAAATTTGCCGCGCGCCATCCCAATTTGGTCGCGCTCGAATTGTCCAGTTTCAAGTGCGGGCACGACGCACCGATCTATACGGTGATCGAGGAGATTGTCGAAAACAGCGGGACGCCCTATTTCTGCTTTAAGGACATCGACGAAAACAAGCCGACCGGATCCATCAAGATTCGCATCGAGACGATCGGCTACTTCCTCAGCCGCCACCGCGAGAAGCTGATAAGCCGCCGCCGCAAGGTGGCGGAAATTGAGGCGAAGCTGTCTGAATTGGAACGATCGCTTCGATCGGGTACCCCGATGGATTCGAAGGCGTCGATGACCGCGACGAGCAGCGTCCGGACGGCGGGCGTTGTCACTGTGTAGGGATTCTGCATCACGCCGGTGCTCTTCTAATAGTGGGGTCTTAATCGGGAACGCGGGGGGGGCCAGATTCCAGGGTGCGGCTTGCCGGCAAGCCGTACCGGATACCCGCCGTCGCATTCTCCCTTATTTCGAGCTGGGCCGGGGCCTGAATTCACGATTGGCGTGTGAACCGTGGAAACTTGCGCACTAATCTGTGGAAATACCGCTGGTTAGCGCGATGCGATTATCGTTTTGAAAATCGGCGCCGCCGGAATCCAGTTGACCGATCAGGGATGGCGCGCTAAATTCATGGCATCTGTTAGCCGGGGCCGTTGATTTCCGCCCGGTGATTGGTGGATTCGCGACCATGGCATCGGAATTGCCGTTGCAGTCTGCGCGAGCATGTTCAATTCCAAAACGAACAATTCGACCCCGCTGTTCCGCATGCTGAGCCGAAAGACGCTCTGGCGCCTCGTGTGGCTGACGGTCCTGCTGCTTCACGCTCCCGCCACGTTCCGCGTGTTCTCGTTGGCCTGGTTTGATGAGTCCAGATGGTCCAGCGCGTTTCTGATTGGAGCCACGAATCTCTTCTTCATCATCGAGATCGTCTTCGGTTGGTCGTTCAGGGTTCTCACAGACAGACGTCGCATCGTCACGTTTCTGGTCATCATCGCGTTGTTGCACGTTGGCGCGTTGGGACCCGCACTTTCCGGCATGACAGGCACGGAATGGACGATGTGCCTCGTGCTGACTTTCGCGTCAGTTGCCTTTGCTGCGCGGTTATTGCCCGCGCTGATGGTCATGGCCAAGGGTTGGTGGAATCTGCTGCACCAACCCGTCATTCAATTGGGCCGAAACCGGTATCATCTGGCGTCCGCGGCGAATCAGCCCGCACTCATTCGGCGATTTCTCTCGCCCAGCAGTTCGCACCGCGCACCTCCCTTTCCTGCCTGAATATCGAAGGCCCGTTGGCGGTGATCGGCGCCCGCCGCGGGATTTCCGCGCGGACTCTGTCCTCGTGAATCCCGTTGGTGAAGTCGCTCGGCCCGCTGACTGTTCCGGCCTGTTTTCCCAAGATACGAAGCCTGCTGCGCATTTGAACCGTCCGGCGGGCAATTGGTGCCGCTTACGGGCCCATTCGTGCGATCGACAGACGACCCAAGTCAGGACTCTACATTGGAGATGTGAAAGAAATGACACTGCAACGAATCGGATTCTTCGGCATTTCGTGCGCGTTTGCGATGGCGGCGCGGACCGCAGTCAGCTCAGCCGCACTGGTGCCGTTCACTGAAAATTTCACAGCGGATTCTGCCAACTGGCGGATGGCAGATCAGGTGACGCCGTTGGCATGGAGCCCGAATGGCGGTCCAGGCGGCAGCAGCTTCGCTTCCGGCAATTTCAGCTTCGCCAACAATCTCGCGGGCACGGATCAATCGATTCTTCGCGGTCACAATTCGTTCGGCGCGAGCGGCGGCGCATTCGTCGGCAACTGGTTGACCGACGGCGTGACGGATTTTTCGTTCTGGTTCAGGCACGATGCGCCTGTGCCGGTTCAGGTTTTCAGCCGCTATGCAAAGCCGTTTTCTGCCGGTGCGGTGTCATTCGACGTGACGCCGGTTCAGCCGAATACGTGGACCAAACTCACATTCAATCTGTCGTTCGGCAGCTCAACACTTGTGCTGGAGGGCTTCCCGAATCTCGCGACCTACAACAACGTGTTCAGCGATGTGCAGGATTTGCAGATCGGCATCCGCACACCGGCCGGCATTGCGCAGACGACTCCGTCGTATCGATTTGACATCGATCAGGTGTCCATTCTGCCTGAACCGGCGAGCGCCTTTCTGTGCTGCACCGCTTTGGCGGCGCTTCTAACAAGGCGCCGCCGACGCAACGGATGACGTGGACCTTGGGGGGCGGTCGGCTGCGGTCTGGTTGAGAGGCCGCGCCGACTGTTCCTTCAAGGGCCTTTAAATAGGCAGTCGAATTTCTGGATGGTGGGAATTGCAACTGTGAACTATGGACTCGACATGACGGTCAGTGCGGCACGGCGACAGTTGCGCGGCGAACTCATCGCTGCGGGATTCGCAGTCTTGACGGTCATTGTGCCGGCACGGGCACTGGCCGATACCGGATTTCTGTTCGCATCGCCATCGGATGACCGATGGCATTACCCTTTCAATCCGCTGCCGGGCACGCGCAGCGTGGGCTCGACGTTCGGCACGGTCGGCGATCGGGACTTTTTCGGAAATCAGCGATTCAACGAACGCGACGGCGTTTTGATTTTCGGCTGGCGTACCGATGCTCAGATTCCGACCGGCCAGGGGTCCGCGAACTATCGCATCAAGTCGATCAAGATCACGCTCAAGCACCTCGCAAACGCGGATTGGCCAATCGATACCACATCGGACGAATGGTACACCTACGACGTCAATGCCGACGGCCAGATCAACGCGGACGGCATTCCGCGAGGGCAGCCAGGCGACACCGATGGTGAGAGCGATGATCTGGATGCAGGACGCCCGTTCGAATTGTTCGGCGCGGGTTTCAATCCTGACGGGGAGTTTTTCGATGAAGCGACGTGGACCGAAACGTCATTCTTCGAAGGGTGGAATCAGGAACCGTTCGTCGTGGCGAGAAATCCGTACCCCTTCGTCTATCAGGCCGGAACGCTTGAGAAACTTCACTGCGAGGACAACGTTTCGGGGCTTCATAACACGGATTTCGGTGTTACGCGCTTCACGCCGATCCCGTGGGCCGTTGGCGTCCCCAACAATTACACACCGGGTAATCAGCCGACGCCGTTCGATGTGGAATTCGACATCGATCTGTCATTGAGTTGCGACGAGGTGCGGCGCTACTTTCAGGATCAGCTCGATCGCGGTCGAATTCTTGTGATCGTGACTTCTCTGAGCGAGACGTTTATGCAGGCGGGCACGGGTTTTCCGCAATTTTATCTGAACACAGGCGTGCCTGGGCAGAACCCATATCCTGCTCGGCTCGAAATCGTGCTTTCAGACGTTGAACCGGGTGATATCGACGGTGACGGCAATGTCGATTCGGCCGATGTCGCCGCCTTCGTGTCGGTCCTGCTCGACCCTGATGCCGCGCTGGCGGCATATCGCGAGCGGTGTGATTTCAACGGCGATCAGACAGCGAACGGCGCAGACATTGCATCGTTCGTCACGACTTATCTTGGCGGGTGTTGAGCCGGGGTTTCATGCCCGGGTGATTGGTGAGATATGAGAGAGAACTCAAACATGTCAGCCGCCAGTTGTGGATGCAATCGACAGGTTTGCAAGCGCGCGCGGCGCGGATTCACCCTGATCGAGCTGCTGGTCGTCATTGCGATTATCAGCGTCCTTGTCTCGATCCTGATGCCCGTGCTGAGCAACGCGCGGGATCGTGGACGGCGCATCGTTTGCATGAACAACCTGCGCAACATCTGGACCGGTATCTGGAGCTATTCGCTCGTCTGGGACGATCGGGCTCCATTTCTTGAAGACATCAATCTCAACGACCCCAACGCGGACCCGTTCGATGCCGCCTATCCGACAACCGTTGGGGTGGTCATGGAATCCTACATCGTTCAAGGGAGTTGGCGGTGTCCATCGGCGGTCGCCGGCTTCCCGGCAAATGCCGGTGTCGGCGGCTGGAAAATGACCTACACGTTCAGTGTCGCCGGCCCCGTGGGAAGCGGAGTCCCCTACGATCAGGCCGAAGGCGCGCACACCGGTGGACCACTCGATCCATTAATCAGCAACTACGTTCATTTTGACGGCCGCTTCATCAAGCTGCTCGACGGGCGGCGTTATGTGCAGGAAGGCGGAATCAACACCGGACCGCGCGGGCGCTGGAATGTGCGCCGGGCCATCGTCGCGGAGGCGAAAGCGGGCTTCGGCGGCCGCTTCAGCTATCCGCATCGGGGGGCAAATGATGCGCGCCTTGATCTGGGTGGCTCACGCGACGCATTCCTGAACAGCACCAACGCGAAGTCGGCGCGCACGGGATATTTCGAACTGCATGCCGACGGTGAAACTCCGACGATCCTGTTCACGCGATCGTGGGAGCAGCATGCTCCAGGGTATTGACATCGCCTGAAGACGCCTGGTCGCGCTATGTCCGCTCGATTGGCGTTCCGCTCTGAAATTGGCTATAACGCCTTGCATGAGCGCGAACGAAGTTTTTCACCATCGACGGCTCGCCTGTGGCGCTGAGTTCGCCGCGATTGCATTGCCGGGCCGGCATACGACCTCTTTTCAGATTCGACTTCTGTGCGGCCTGGTCGACGAGCCCGACGACCAACTGGGCCTTGCGCGGATCGTCGAGGAGACCGTCGGCAAGGGTACGGAGAAACGCACGGCACGGCAGCTTAGCGATGCGTTTGATGCCATCGGTGCCCAGGCCGGCAGCGGTGTCGGCCGGGAATCGATCGTGTTTCGCTGCAGTTGCCTGCCGGAGTTCACGGCTGAAGCGCTCGCGTTGCATGCCGAGATGCTGCGCACGCCGACGTTTCCGCAGGAGTATTGTGATGTCGCGCTTGAACTCGGATTGCAGGAACTCGCGGCGATCGAGGATGATCCTTCCGAATTGGCCAGCCGCCTGATTTCGCCTCATGCGTTCGGCAGGCTGCTGGGTCGTCATGAGTTGGGCACGCGCGAGTCTCTGGAGCGAATTAACCGCGAGGCGATCGTCGAATTCTGGCGAAGCAATTTTTCGGCCAATCGAATGCAATTCACCATCGGCGGCGCATTTGATGTCGAGAAAGTCGCGTCGGATGTGGATCGCCTGTTCGCCGGTTTCGGCGATCATGTCAGTTCGGGGCGAGGTTGCGTGCCGGTCGAGTTTAATCCCGGCGTGCGTCATCATCACAAGGAGACCGAGCAGCAGCAGATTCTCATGTGCTATCCCGGCGTCGCAGTGACGCATCGCGATTATGCGGTTGAGCGCGTCATGCTCGGCGTGCTCGGCGGCGGGATGAGTTCCCGACTGTTCACCGAGGTTCGGGAAAAGCAGGGCCTTGTTTACTGGGTCGGCGCGTGGGACGACCATCCCAAGGGTTCGGGCCTGATATTTCTCGGTGCATCGACCACGCCCGCGCGATGTGATCAGACCATCAGGACGCTGCTACGGGAAGTTGAGCGCCTCGGCGAAGATCTGACCGAGGCCGAGCTTCAGCGCGCAAAGGTCGGAATCATCGCCAAGATGCAGACGCACGGTGACATCACCCGGGCGCGACTGGGTGAGTTGTCCGCGGATGTTTTCCATCATGGCCGTCCCATCGGCGCCGATGAAAAAACCGCACAGATTCAAGCGGTGACGACGGCGGATATTCGACGCTATCTTGAGGAACACCCGCGTGACCGGCTTTGCGTGCAGACGCTCGGTCCCCGCGTCATGGAGGCACTTGCATGACAAAGAAGCCCGGCGCAAATGGATTTGTCGAACACACGCTCGCCAACGGCCTCAAAATCGTGATCGAACCGATGCCGCATGCCTCCAGCGCGGCCGGCGGATTTCTCGTGCGCACCGGCGCGCGCGACGAGGATTCACACCTGGCCGGGGTTTCGCACTTTCTGGAGCACATGTGTTTCAAGGGCACCGCTCACCGCGATTGGAAGCAGATTACCAACGAATTCGACGACATGGGCAGCACTTACAATGCCTATACATCCAAGGAGCGGACAGTCTATTTCGGCTGGGTACGCACGGATGATTTCGAGCGGCAGGTTGAACTGCTGGCCGACATGATGCAGTCGGTTGTTCCGCCGGAAGAATTCGAGATGGAGAAGAAGGTGATCCTCGAAGAGATCGCCATGTCGGAGGACTCCATCGAACGCAAGGTCTACGACCTCATGCACGAAGCTGTTTACCCCGGGCATCCGCTCTCGTGGCCGGTGCTCGGCACAACTGCATCGGTCAGCGGTCTGACGCGCGATCAGTTGCACGGTTATTTTCTTGACCGCTATCATCCCGCCAACATGGTGCTGATGGTGGCCGGCGCGGTAGAGCCGAATAGCGTGATAGAAATGGCGGACCGGCTCTGCGGCCAGTGGCCAGTCCGCGCGCCGCGACCAGCACGTCATCGACCGAAAGCGGAGCTGTCGGGCGTTCGCAAGGTCGTCGCCGAGCGCTTTCAACGGCAGGCGATCGGTCTGCTGTATCCGGGACCGTCGGCCTTGCACGAAGACCGTGATAACGGCGATGTGCTTGCCTCGATCCTCGGCGGACAGAATTCCCGCTTTTTCTGGAACATCATACAGGCCGGTGTCGCGGCGCATGTCGCGGCCGGCCGGCTCGACTACTGCGATGACGGCATGATGATCGCTTTCGGTTTCAGCGAGCCGGACCGCTGCCAGCAGCTCCTCGATGCGATGCGCCGCGAGCTGGACAAAGTCATGAAGGAGGGCGTGACCGAAGACGAGGTGCAGCGTGTCAAGAACCGTTCGCGCACCGGCCTCGCGACGGAGGCCGAAGCGCCTTACTACCGCCTCATGCAGATGATTCAGGATATCGACGATTTCGGCAGGCCGCGCAGCGTTGACGAGCGGCTCGCAGCCATCGATGCCGTCACTCCCGAATCAATTCGCGGCTATCTCCAGCGCTGGCCGCTCGCCGGGGATTGTATGCTTATCAGTTTGGGGCCGCGAGATTGGCCGACGTAAAATCGCCGTGATCTCAGACCGCGTGTCAGCAGCAGCAGCAGCCGGAGTGGGCGCGATTAAAATGCGTTGATTATCGTTAGAACGAGCTCCACCACACCGAAAATGATCGCGAGCACGCCTTGGGTTGTGTTGGAGTTGTTGGAGTCACAACTCGCACCCATCATGAAGGGCAATCCGACAATCGACAACTGAATCAGGCGTCGGGTCATTCGATTTCGCATCACATGGTCTCCAAGCGAGGTTGCGCCAAAGGCATCGGATTATAGCATCTGATGGTCCACGGCAAAAGCGATCGCGACGCAGCAGAGCGGATCGCTTCACGTTGAATCCAATCAGCGTATTGTGACGGGCTCGGCAAAAAATGGAGACGCCCGAATTCGGTCTTCCTTAACTCAACCAGGGGTCGCGAAGGGATCGCGCCGCCGCCATTTCGATATTGGCACCCCAAACCGGTGCACCGAATCTTGTCAGTTTCGGCGATGCGCTGCTTGGTCGGTGCGCGCGGAAACTGGTTGGCGGATCTTCTTTCGTCAATCCGTTCGAGATGATTGAACCGGCAATCATAAAACGCCAGGCCGCCATGACGTGGCGAATCGATCGTGTTTTCGTTTTCACCAAAGATGTCACCATCGCAGCATGCCGTTGTAGTGCATTCGGCGCACGATGCTGAGTGGGCGGACGATTGGACGCGGAGGCAAAATAAAGATAAAAAATTCTTGACTGTACTTGGGGGGGGGGGTACATTCCTTCTTGTCGTTGCAGAATTTGAAGCGTACTGTTGACTCAGGTCGGACATACGGGCATTGATGCGATTTGATTCTTGTGCCGGATCAGATTTTGGGCTGCAATGTAATTACAATAGGGAGGAAGGAATATGACAAGTGTGTCGGGAGGACCCAGTGCGCACTCAAAAATGCAGTTGGCTTGCGTCGCGTTCGCGGCTTCGATCGGCTTCCTCTGGTGCATCGGTCCGGTGACGAGGCTTGAGGCATGCCCTCCCATCCCTTGCGATCCGGCTTCGCCGTGTCTGTATGATCCCGTTGTCAATGACCGACTTTGTTTTGTAGAAATCATGCCAAGCGATCCTTGCAGTTGCCACGGCGAAGAGAATTGCACAGCATGGTATCTTATGATCGTCGGCGCAAATCAGTCGTTCGCACTTCCAATCGAGGATCGGGAGCCGCCATCCTGCGTGTTGGATGGTCCGTGCTATCAGTGCTTTGAATGGCAAATCCTGCCGTGTTATTACACGTATAAATGTG